>JALTEL010000229.1 GCA_027073945.1 Caldifarciminota bacterium
AGGCACGTCACTCACCATTTGGCGATGCACGGCCTCTCTAATCTTCTCAGCAAGGTCTCTGGCAATTTCAGTTTCTGAGGTATTAAAAGGCTCCTGTCCATAAGGCAGGTCATAAAAGCACCACTTTTTTTGTATCTTTCCCTCCCTGACCACCAGGGCGTAACCCGGCTCCAGCTTACAAATCGATTTCAGCATGGTATGAGGCGCCGGGCACCAAAGATAGGAAAGATAATAATGAATAGCCTGTGGGTTTAATGACTTGTCAATATCTGGATCTTTTAAAATAGCCTTAAGTTCAGACGCGAATAAAAAACCTTTATCACTCTGGGAATAATACAACGGTTTCACACCAACTCCGTCACGAGCAATAAAAAGCTCTCTTTTTGTATCATCCCAAATGGCAAAAGCGAAAATACCATTTAGTCTCTCGAGCATTTTGTGACCAATCTCGTCATAAAGATGTATCAAGACCTCTGTATCCGACTTACTCTTAAATAAATATCCCTTTGACTGAAGCTCTTTTCTCAACTCCCTATAATTATATATTTCACCGTTAAAAGTGACTGTGATTGTATTTTGAGTATTCCCCATTGGTTGTTTAGCCTCTGGAGACAAATCAATAATAGAAAGCCTGCGATGGGCCAGACCAACTAATTGGGCTTTGTTAAACCAGATTCCAGAATCATCGGGACCGCGATGAGCCTGGACAGCATTCATTGCCTCTAAAAGAATTTGACTAAAATTACCTGAAAATCCAGCTATTCCACACATGCCATTTGTCCAGCCGTATAAAAAAGCTGTCGATTCTGCTCAACTACTTCTTCATCTTGTGACATCATAAGTCCATATTCCCGTGCCCTTTCAGACCATCTCACATATTCTGTATTATCCATATCTGCACATTTCTGCAAAACATCTCGAAATAGTTCAGGATGTTCAAGCGGCAAATCCCAGCCAACACCTTTTTCTTCCAAATCGTGCCAAGGAGTCTGGTCACTGATCAAAACCGGACATCCCACGCAAAGTGCCTCCAGAATCACATGTCCAAAATTCTCACCACGCGTGGAAAACAAAAAGCATAGTAAGAGGAAAATATCTTTGTCGCCTACTCCGCAGCCACGCGGGATTTAGCCACGGCAAGTTTTTCCATAATTGCCTTGGTCATACCCATGGCATTGATGGGATAGGCGGATTTGTCCGTGCTGAGTATCACCAGACGCTCCACGCCCGCGGCCATGGCCGCATTCATCACATTTTCTGCGCTCACCATCGCATCCAGCAGGCTCTCGGGCCGGCGCACGTCGCCGATATAGAACTTCAGTTTGGGATTGCGATAATACAGACGCATATCATGCTGTTTCTTTTCATCCCGGCTGAAGACGCGAATTTCTGCGATGTCGGTCTTCAAGAATCTACGCAACACCGCATTGCCAAAACTGCCCGTGCCACCGGTGATGAGGAGGGTTTTGTCTTTAAACATCAATAAACCTTGTCTTTGTACACAATAATATACTGGCGAAACAGAATGCCAATAAAATTCCGTAGGACTGTACGAATAAATTGGATCGCGGGATGTCGCAAATGTTTACGTCGTATGCTTTTCGTCGAATGGTTTCCTTGGGAAAACTGTTTCAGACATTGTATATAGGGTAAGAAAACACTATGCTTCAATATCCTAGAAGGAAACCTCAGCGTGAGGCCAAGATTTGTATTGTAAAGCCATGGTGTAATCTCTTTGAACCCATGGTAATGAAAGAATACAAGCGGAACACCATCTATCGTCACATGGTTGCCATCGTAATCAATCCTATAATCACTTATATTCCACGGTGCAACATTCACACCGTGATTTTCAATGATTTTAACTCCACTAAATCGATTGGGCCACTCGTCGAGATACTTTTGGTCAGCGTATTTTCCTTCCTCAAAACGTTCGTAGCACCATTCAATACAACGTTCTCTCCACCATTTTACGCAAGCAATACCATTTTTATCTCTGCGAAAAGTTATCCATCCCACATTGAAACGACCTTCTGGCGAGCTGTGATAAAAATGATGGACAGTAATACCAATGGAGCTTCCCGCCAATTCAGAAAACACCACTTCTGGATTGGAAAAAAAGTAAATATCCGCATCGATATAAGTCAACATTTCGATTTCTGGATGCGTTTTCAACAAATAAACTATGAATGCAGGACCACAAGTATAATAGTACTCTAATAACGAGCGATTCCCGCTAGCGGAAGCCAATTCTTTGTCTGCATATTCTAGCTCTGCGAGGCTTACAGGAATCACATTCGGGTGCGCCAAATCCTGAACTCGTTGATAGCTTGCTTCATCCAAACAAAGTGTGTAGAGACGGGACAATGAACAGTGCTCTTCTAGCGAATGTAGCATACACAATGCCCGAGGCAGATAATTGATGTCAAAATAAGTACAGAAGTAGTTCATTTGTTCGAAAAGAAGAGCTGAATCTCGTCAATGACTTTTTTCATAGCAATATCTTCCAACTCAGGGAATACGGGTAGACAAAGAATATTCTGTACAAGATGCTCAGTGATATCCATACCGCCTTCTCCGATAATTACTCGCTCTCGGAAACCAGGTTGCTGATGTACCGCCATTGGATATAAAATTGCAGTTTGGATACCTTTCGCCAGTAAATGTTTGCGTAGTTTGTCCCGTTCAGTGCTTTGAATTACGTATTGGTGATAGACATGATGATAGCCTTCTCGCTCAACAGGACAGTGCAAAGGTAGGCCAGACAGACCTTGATTGTAAAATCTCGCTATCAATCGACGACGCTCGTTCCAGCTATCCAACCAAGCCAATTTGCAATCCAGAACTGCCGCCTGTAGCTCATCAAGTCGCGAACTGTACCCTATCCCCTCACTAATATAGCGTTCACGCCAACCATATTGCTGCATTAACCGCAAACGCTCAGTAATCAGGGAATCGTTAGTGACAACAGCACCTGCGTCACCAAAAGCTCCCAGGTTTTTGGTCGGATAGAAACTGAATGTTCCACAGACCCCTAATGTTCCCACATTCTGATTAGCTACAGAAGCGCCATGCGCTTGGGAACAATCTTCGATTAAAGGCACGCCGTATCGGTTGGCTATTACCATCAATGATTCCATATCAGCAGGATGACCATAGAGATGTACCGCAATGATAGCCTTGACTTTGTAAGACGTCTTCGTTAGAGTGTCTTCGACTTTTTGTGGGTCTATTGTATAGGTTACAGGATCAACATCCACCAAAACAGGAATAGCGCCAGCCCAAACAATCGCCGCCACGGTTGCGACAGCTGTATGTGACACAGTAATTACGGCATCACCTGGCCCAACTCCAAGAGCCCTCAAGCATAGGTGGATTGCATCAGTACCACTAGCCATCCCGACGCAATGTTGTGCACCCAAATATGCTGCGAAATGCTCCTCGAAAGACTTGACTCTCGGCCCCAAGATATACCATCCGCCTTCCATAACTTTCTGTATCGCCTGGTCAATTTCATTCTTATGCGCTACATAACTGGCTTTTGGGTTAGCAGACATTATCATGTACAATTTCTCCCTAAATATATTTATCCAAATGTTGACGATAATAGTTTAGAGTTTTTGATAATCCTTCACGTAGATCAATCTTAGGTTCCCAACCTACAGCCGCTGAAAACTTTTTATAATCCGAGTAATAATCTCCTATATCAATTTTCTTTCGTTCTTTAGGATAGTTACGAACAACATATTTACCATTACCATTCAATTCGATCAATAATTTTGCAAGATCTTTCAAGTTTATAGGAGGTGAGGCTCCAAGATTATATGTTTTACCATCTGTCTTGTCCTGGCCCGCAGCCAGAAGTAATGCCTCTATACAATCATCAATATAGTTGAAATCACGCAATTGCTTGCCCCCCCATACCTCAAAAGGATGACCCTCCAAAACAAGCCTCAACCAAACCCCCAAAAAAGTTTGACGAGCATCTTTTATCCGCATACGCGGCCCATACGTATTGGTTAGCCGCAAGACGCAAGTACGTATTCCATAGACGTTATTATATAAAATATGATACCATTCCCCTGAAGTTTTGTTAATACCGTTAACATCAACTGGACTTATTGGATGTTGCTCATCGACTGGAAGATATTTAGGCTTTCCATATATTTGTCGCGTACTTGCAAAGACTATCTTTATATCCGGATTATAATGACGACAAGCTTCAAGGATTGATAGTTGAGCCTGGCTGTTAATAGCCAGATCCGTGGTAGGATCGGCCATTGAGTCCATGTGACTAGTCTGGCCTGCAAGATTAAATAGATAATCTTGCCTCTGCACTAAATATCTCATGCTGTGCTCATCTCGCACATCGGATATATTCACCCGCACTTGATTTTCAATCCCTCGGATATTATAAAGGTTTCCACCATACTCAGGAATCAAGCTATCAACCAAGGTCACATCTCCGCCCATTTGAACCAATCTACGAGCCAGATTAGAACCTATGAAGCCAAGTCCGCCTGTAATTAAGATTCTTTTATTTACAAAGTGCGTACTATCCATTATGCACACTCCCACTACCGATATGTCCCATGCATCTGCAATTGATTTTACCTACGCGTCGTGTTTCTCAAACCACAATCCCAAATGGACGTTAGTCACATTTACACCTCGAACAGGAATTCCCCTACCATTAAGAAATACTTCCCTCAAGATCATGTCATGTCTCGTGAATTCTTGGGTGAATTCTTGATAGTTAAAGACCCACCCTGGATACTCCGTTTTATAAGCCTGTTGGACGGTGACGAATGAAGGTATGGCGAAGACGAATGGTGTTCTTGTTATGAATACATTCGCTTTACTTGCTCTACAAAGGTCAGCTACCAATTTACGCCAATCTTTTGAATACTGAACCGAACTCGAGGCATAGACTAAGTGATATCCCTCTCCTGCTTGCTCGATACCGGACACAAAGTGCACATGTGAATTTAGTCTTCTGCCGATTTCACAAAATTCAGGTAATTCGCATACAGTATATTCGCATTGTATCTCCGGGAGAAGACGCTCGATGGCAAATACGTGAGCACCGAAACTGCCGCCGAAATCCAAAAGGCGTATTTCGCCATACCGGAGCGCTGTTCTGGCCACAACAAAAGCAAATTGCACCAATCGGTCATGCGTCTCCCTGTTGTTTTCCGCTGCTTGGAATAGTTGTCCTTCTTTGAAAAATCCAATTGCCGCTCCATCAGTAATAGATGTGAGGCCATCACCAAAACCCTTGGCCGCCTCATTAGCCGCTTCCGGCCAACCCCCAACAGACAATGATGGCCATTCATCTACTAATCGTACACCGACAAGCCAACGAACGAAATAGTCCCAAACGGCTGGCGGAGTCCATTTTTTCACCACTTTCTTAAACATGATGCTCGTTTCCTTTGGTTTCATGATGAAGTTTTCGTATCAAAGTTCGGATACACCTCATCCACTGCGGAATCACCGCGCACCGCCCGGTCAAACACCCGGCGCATGTACACGGGATTATAGAATCGATCAACAATCGAAATGCAATGGGATGCATATTTGGAGCGAGATTCAGGGCCCAGGAACGGCACTACAGCTTCAAAGAGGGATTCCACATTACCTGCCTGAAAGAATGCACCAGTCCAGCCCGGTATTACTGCCTCAACTTCAGGCATTTGCTTCTCAAAATTATTGCTGGTGACGACAGGCGTACCATAGGTCATAGCATGGATCGCGGAGAGGCCAATGGCGCCGGGGACGACTAATACATTAGAAACGGATATCATAAGGCTTAACTGTGTTTCATCGTATAATGGTCCAGTGAAGAAAGTCGGGATGCCCAATTGACTCACCCTTTTCTTTAAAGCTTTTTTTTGTGGCCCATCACCCACGATCAGAAGTCCCAGCCTATGGCCTTTACGCAAAGCCAACCCACACGCTTCTACCAGCAGGTCCAAACGCTTGACAGCGGTCAATCTTCCTACATGAATGATGATCGGTAGCTTGCGATCTCCAAACAAATCTTCTCTACGTCTATCATGTTGTTCCGGGCTGATTGCACTACGTAACTGGACCATAGTACGATAATCAAGACTATTGTACACTATATACATAGTCTCTGATGGAATCCCGAGAGTTGAGCCAATTGATTTGGCTCGCCTGCCATATAGCAACAACCCGTCGGCCATGCGATAAAAAGCTAAGCGAGCGCTACTCACTACAGGGTTAGTATCCCTGCGTCTCCACCCGTGGGTATAAAGTAGAACCCGCTTGCCGCGACCTTTAGCTGCTAGCATTGCTGTCCATGTTGACGGGTGCAGAAAGGAGCCCTCAAATATATACACATCGTAATTTCCGATGAACGCCGTTTGCACTGCTGCTGGCTGGATGGCCAGATAGGCCCCAATCTGCCAAACCTTTATATCTCTATAATCTACCAGATGACGTCTTTCAAGCGGAATGGGGGCAATTCCTGACCCAGCAGGATCACGCTTATCCCCAAAGAATACATACTCGTGCTCGGAATGCTCTGCGAGTTCTTGCATCAAACCCCACTGGTAATGAGCGAAAAAACGTTGAAAAAAAGCGACGCGCATCTCTACTCCCGATTCTCCGGCCATACACCAGGATAATCTTGGTTGGTAACGTCTTAGCTGGACCCCCACAAAATGGGGCAATATGTTAATGAGTAAGAAGTCATCCGAAGTGGGGCCACTATATCCAGCGTATCTCCTACATTACCCCCTTTCCAAAACATTACGTTCTCCCAATGTAAAACGAGAACCTTTTTCTCATCTTGCAAATAACGGATATTAGCCCTATAGAAGCAAAGAGAGGGGTTTGATTCGTTATATATCCACTAAACATTGCCTCAACGAAATGGTATATAAAAAGAAAGAAAGCTAACCTCATTGAGAGGTTCAAATCCACATTCTTTTCCTCTCGTATAAATTTCACCGCTTTTCTTATTATTATATAGCACATTGTTAAAAATAACATTAATCCGAGAAGGCCAAGTTCAGCCGATACCTCTAATAAAATATTATGAGGAAAACCAATGCCACCACATGAATTACCGGTCCCCACTCCAATTAAAGGATGCTCTAAAATATCTCTAAATGCTAAACGATAAAGTTCGGTTCTCTGATAAATAGAGCTTATGGGATTATAATATTGTTCAGAAGTTATAAGAGCTCTATATGCATTACGAGTTGATTCAGGGACGGCATAAAAAGTAATTATAATTGATATACCAACAAAAACCAATAAAAATACCCTTTTGCGTAACCTAATTTTAGTACCTAACAAAAAAATGCTTAAGGTAACAACTAAAAAACTTACAAAATCTCCTCTTCCTCCTGCCCTTAAAAAAAGAAAAATTATTGGCACCATTAAAGCGTAATAAAGCCAGTTTTTTTTCTTAGTTTCTAATAACTTGACCAATAAAAGCACTAACGCTGTCCCATAACTTAATCCAAATAATGGAGCATTAGTATTCCCTTCAAATATATATGGTGCGAATCTCGCAATATCAAATAAAGTTTTATTAATAAATAATTCATATAGACTTGGGAGAATCATCAATACTGGGATTATTATACAGAAATTGAAAAAATTTCTGATTCTTTCTTCCGAAAACAAAAGCTGAATACTAAAATAAGGTGCAATAACTAAAAGAGGGGCGAATGTAATCTTTCTGTACGCAGACCAACTTCCAGTATAAAAAAGGAAGTAACTTAGAAAAACCCACATGAAAAGTGTTAAAAACAGTAAGTCAATTTTATTTAATCTAATTCTCTGGCGGGATTTTGAAACCAGATAGATACCACCTAATGAGTAGCATAATACTAAAAAGACATGAAAACTTCCAGTTATTGGCCTAATGGGCTGGATTCCGAGTTTGTAAAGTAAGTAAAAATATATGATAGTTCCATTTACTTGAATAGCCAAAGCCAATTCAGGTTTTTTAAAAAGCATAAAAAATAAAATTGCTGCACTTAATACACCTATGAACAAAATTTCTTGATTGACCAACAGCCAGCCTGCTATTAAGCTAATAGCAAGAATTGGCAATAAAAAGCATATCTCCTTTTTGGTAACCCTAACCGCATTCATCAAATGCTCCATAGATTACCTAATCTCTTTTTAGTCCCCTTCAACAGATAGTCCAAATCACCCTGGATGAGATAGTAAAAGCTACGCCGCAAGAGAGAAAGGAAATGGAAAGGCACGTACAGATACGCCTTTTTATTATACAGTTTATCTATGATTTGGTGATCCTGTAGAGAGACATCAGAAATAAGTGATGTCTTAGTTCTCTCATATATTCTAAACGCGCCAAGAAAAGATTTGATATGTTTAAATCTTGCACCCTTGATTGCTGCACGCAAAAAAAACTCATAATCCATACTAAAATTAAATCGAGTATCCAATAGACCTATTCTGTTTAAAAGGCTTTTTCTCCAAAAACTGCTTTGGTTATTGGCAGATATACAGTCATACATATGAGTAATAATAGAAAAAGGGGCAAATCTTTGCTCATTTATCTCTTGATCTTGTTTATTTATTATCTTTGTATTACCAAAAACTATATCAACCTTGGGAAATTTTCTAAATATCTCTGCTACTTCTATAAAAGCTTCTGGCAAATATATATCATCAGAATTCTGCCATCCCACGATCTCTCCGGTACTTTTTATGAATCCTTTATTTAGCGCATCTGTTTGCCCATTATCTGCCTCACTTATCCAGTAAGCAATGTACTTTTCATATTTCTTTATTATTTCAACGCTTCCATCTTTAGAACCACCGTCTATAATTATATACTCAAGATTTGGATAATTCTGATTTAAAACACTCAGAATAGTTCTTTCAAGAAATTCAGCCTGATTATAAGATGTAGTAACAATAGAAATTTTCGGCCAGGATGGATC
>JALTEL010000230.1 GCA_027073945.1 Caldifarciminota bacterium
GTATTGTAATATCTGAATATACAGGAGGAGTTATGGAAGAGACTTTGTTAAATACATTGCGAAGGGGTGAAATTCCAGAGCGCTTGAAAGAAATAGCGCTCAAGGAGAGAATTCCTGTCAATGAATTAGCGGAGAATATATTAAGTGGCGAAGCTGTTGTCATAGGCTATAGAACGAACAGAGGCCCAAGGGTAATTGGAAAGGGCTCAAGAGTCAAAGTTAATGCAAATATAGGCACGAGCACTCTGAGGTCTTCTTTAAAAGAGGAAGAGGAGAAGCTTGAAGCTGCGCTTTTTGCCGGTGCTGATGCTGTGATGGACCTTTCACTTTCTGATGACCTTGATAAAGTGAGAAAAATGGTGCTGAAAAAATCAACCGTGCCTGTTGGAACGGTCCCGATATACGAAGCAGCTACTATTGCAAGGATAAAAAGAGGAGCAGTAATAAGATTAATTGATGATGAAGTCTTTGATGTTTTAGAAAGACAAATGCAGGATGGAGTTGACTTTGTTACGGTGCATGTGGGAGTTACAAAGAAATTGGTGGACAAATATGGAAAGGGCAAGCGAATTGAAGGTATTGTATCAAGAGGCGGAGCAATAACCGCCGCTTATATAAAACAAACTGGGAAAGAAAATCCTCTTTACGAGCATTTTGACAGATTGCTTGAACTTGCGCGTAAATATGATGTTGTTTTAAGTCTTGGTGATGGAATGCGTCCAGGAGCAATAGGAGATGCTTCGGATTTTTTTGAAATAGGAGAGCAGGAAACATTGGGAGAATTACAGGAGAGATCACTTCAACAGGGAGTCATGAGTATGATTGAAGGTCCCGGGCATGTTCCGCTGAATATGGTTATGGATTCGGTAAGGAGGATAAAGAAGCTCACACATAATGCACCACTGTATTTGCTTGGTCCGATTGTAACTGACATAGCTCCGGGATATGATCATATAACTTCTGCTATAGGTGCATCTGTAGCTGGTTGGGCTGGTGCTGATTTCATTTGCTATGTGACTCCTTCTGAACATCTCGGACTTCCAAACGCGCAAGATGTAAGAGATGGCGTAATGGCCGCCAGAATCGCGGCACATGCAGCTGATATTGCTAAAGGATTTCCTGGGGCAATTGAATGGGATAATGAACTTTCCAGAGAAAGGAAAGCACTCAATTGGGACAGACAAATTGAGTTATCTATAGACCCAGAAACTGCACGAAAAATGAGGAAGGACAGGTCAGGTGAGGGGCCATGCACCATGTGCGGTGAATACTGTGTGTTTTTGATTTTAGGAGATTAGGAGGGTATTATGAAAGAGACTGATATATCAAGATTAATCGTTTCTAACCATATAAAGGAATTTACAGATATTTTTGATACCGATGTTGTTATTGTTGGTGCCGGGCCATCAGGTCTTGTTGCTGCAGGTTATCTTGCGCAGGCTGGTATAAAAACGGTTGTCTTCGAAAAGAAATTGTCTCCCGGTGGCGGAATCTGGGGTGGAGGTATGGGATTCAAATACGCCGCTGTTCAGGAAGAGGCAGTTAATATACTAAGCGATTTTCAGATAACTTATAAAAAGTGGGGCGACAATTTATACGCCGTGGACAGTATAGAAATGGCTTCAGGCCTTATTTTCGGAGCAATGCACAAAGGAGCGCATATTTTCAATCTTATATCTGTTGAAGATGTTATGGTCCAAGGCGATAGAGTGAATGGAGTGGTCATTAACAACTCATTCGCAATAATGGAGCAATTTCCCATAGACCCGCTTACTGTTCAGGCAAAGGCTGTTGTTGATGCAACAGGTCATGAACACGAAGTTGTTAAAGTTTTTTCCAGAAAAAATAATGTACAATTAAACACGCCTTTGGGACATCCTGTTGGTGAGGCCTCACTTTCAGCGGACATTGCAGAAAAAATGGTTGTCGAGACAACAGGTGAAATTTTCCCCGGTTTATATGTGTGTGGTATGGCCACTGCTGCTGTTTATGGTAACAACAGGATGGGGCCTATTTTCGGTGGAATGTTGCGCTCCGGTGAAAAATTATCAAGCATATTGAAGAAAAGGTTGAATGACTGAGTGAATTTGGTTATATTTTACACCTGACAGTTATAGTGCAAATGGAGGTGATAACATGGAATTGAGTTTTGAAGACGTTATGGGCATTTGGGCAAGTGTGACGGATTTTCCTGACGGCTGGCAGGACCATATTGAAGAGGTATTATACAGAATAAGCGAAATGAAGGGTAGTGACGAATATGCCAGTGCAAGAGAAAAGATTGAAGAACTTCAAAGTGACACATTGAGTTTACGCAATGATATTGTAGATACTTTAAATGGAGCACTGGACGGAACCATCAGTAAGGAAGATGTCGAAGCGCTCTTCAGGGAATATGGGGAGGAATTGTCCGAAGTGGAGCAGCGACTTATTGAGGTGGAACTTGAACCCGAGGAAAATGATGACGATAAGTATTTTTTTCTTGGAGATGATGAGGAGGATGAGAATTATTAATTAATGGAGATACCTAAAAGATATAATTTTAAAGATGTAGAAGAAGAACTTTATAACGAGTGGGAGCGCAAAGGTCTTTTCAAGTCCAACCCGAAGAGTGATAAACGGCCCTACACGATTTTTATGCCACCGCCTAATATAACGGGCATCGTGCACATGGGGCATGTGCTTGATAATACAATTCAGGATATATTAATAAGGGCAAAAAGAATGCAGGGATATGAAGTGCTCTGGCAACCCGGTATAGACCATGCAGGCATAGCCACTCAGAATGTAGTTGAAAAAAAATTATCAGCTGAAGGGAAGACAAGATTTGAAGTGGGCAGAGATGAATTTGTAAAAATGGTCTGGAAATGGAGAGAGAAATATGGAGATATCATTCTGAAGCAACTGCGCAAGCTGGGAGTTTCGTGCGATTGGTCGAGGGTAAAGTTTACAATGGATGAAGATATGTCAAAAGCCGTTTTTACAGCCTTTAAAATGCTTTATGACAAAGGACTTATTTACAAAGGAAAGCGAATAATCAATTGGTGTCCGAGATGTGGAACTGCCCTTTCTGATGATGAGGTGGAATATGTGGAGGAAAGCAGTCACCTCTGGTACATTAAGTACCCTTTAACTACGGATGGACAAAGATTTGTTGTTGTTGCAACTACGCGTCCGGAAACATATTTGGGAGATACAGCTATTGCCGTTCATCCAGAGGACGAACGTTATAAAGATATTATCGGGGAAGAAGTTATACTTCCACTTGTAGACTGGGACAGAGACGGAGTTTCACCTGCGATTCCCGTTATAGCCGATGAGGCTGTTGACCCGAAATTTGGGACAGGGGCAGTGAAAGTTACCCCTGCTCATGACCCGGTAGATTTTGAAATCGGCAGGAGGCATAAACTCCCTGTAATCACCGTTCTGGATGAAAAGGGATATATCAATAAAAATGGCGGAAAATTCGCAGGCTTGGAAAGGTATGAAGCAAGGAAAAAAATCGTAAAAGAACTCACTGACGCCGGATATATGGATAAAATAGAAGATTACAACCATTCAGTAGGAACCTGCTATAGGTGTCATACTGTTATTGAGCCTTATATATCAAATCAATGGTTTGTAAGGATGAAACCCCTTGCAGAACCGGCTATTGAAGCTGTCAGGACAAACAAAATAGATATTATACCTGAATTTGAAAAGAAGATCTATTTTAACTGGCTGACAAATGTGAGGGATTGGTGTATTTCCAGACAAATATGGTGGGGACACAGAATACCCGTATACGTATGTGCTGATTGTGGTGAGATGGTTGTATCACAGGATAAAGTTGAGAAATGTCCTTCATGCGGTTCGACAAATGTAAAGCAGGAAGAAGATGTACTTGATACATGGTTTTCTTCCTGGCTATGGCCCATGTCAACACTTGGATGGCCTTCGGATACTGAATATCTAAGGAAGTTTTATCCTTCGGATGTACTTGTTACGGGTTGGGATATACTGTTTTTCTGGGTCGCAAGGATGATAATGGCGGGGCTATTTTTTAAGGGTGAAGAGCCATTTAAAAAGGTTTATCTTCATGGTATTGTAAGAGATGAAAAACACAGAAAATTCTCAAAGTCTCTCGGAAATTCACCTGACCCGCTTGATTTGATTGATAAGTATGGCGCAGATGGAGTTCGTATAAGTATGATGCTGTTAACCCCGGAGGGTCAGGATATTACGTTTTCAAGGGAAAGAATGGAAACAGGGAGGAATTTTGCCAACAAGATATGGAATGCTGCAAGGTACATACTGCTGAATCTGGAAGATACATGGATTGTTAATATAAATAAGATAATAGACAGTCTAACCCCTGCAGATAAATGGATACTTTCAAAATTGACGCATACCGTAAATGATGTAACTGCAAAGCTTGACAAATTTGATTTTCATGGCAGTGCGCAGATACTTTACAACTTTTTTTGGAAGGAGTTCTGCGATTTTTATCTTGAAACGGTGAAGCACAGACAGGATAAGGAAATAGCAATGTCTGTCGCAACGTACACGCTGTTAACTTTTTTGAAAGTGCTGCATCCTTTCATGCCATTTATTACAGAGGAGATATATAAACATTTACCCATTGCAAACAAAAAGACATCCATAATGATTGAAGACTGGCCAACCCCTGCTTTTTTGTTTGAAAAAGATGAAGCTCTTTGGGACACGGTTGTTGAACTTGTTTTCAAGATAAGAGAACTTCGCGGTGAATTTAATATACCCAAAAAGGAATGGGTATATCTCCTGGAAAATGATTCCGAAGCTTATGAAGTATTTAAAAGAGACCATGGTATACAGCATCTTTCATTGTGTAAACTATCTGATGAACCATTGAACAATTTTAAGACTGTTATTTTTGCAGGTGGCAAGGAGTTTATCATTGCCATCAAAAATTTTGATAGGATTAAGGAAGTAGAAAGAACACAGAAAGAAATGCAGTCCATAACTCAGCTTGTTAATAAAATGCAGACTCGCTTAAATAACAAAGAATTTTTATCAAAAGCCCCTGAAGAAATTGTGGCAAAGCAAAGAAATAAGCTTGCAGACCTTACGGAAAAATTAAAAAAACTGCAATTGCACCTGGAAAGGATAGCTGAAAATGGATAGTAAAGAATTTACCGTGAGTAATCTGTCCTACGCATTAAAAAATGGTAGAATAACATCATTTGAAATTACCCGTAAGATCATTGAGAATATTCGAGAACAGGAAGAAAAATTAAATGCTTACATAACCCGGGTTCCGGATGAAAAAGTACTATCTCTGGCACATAAAATTGATGAAAAGAATACGGGCAGGGACAATCTCTCTCCGCTTTCGGGAATTCCCGTTGCAATAAAGGACAACATATCAGTTAAGGGATTGCCTTTAACCTGTGCATCCAAAATACTTACAGGTTATACTGCATTGTATGACGCGACAGCTATACGTAAATTAAAAGAAAAGGATGCCATTGTTATGGGAAAAACCAACCTGGACGAATTTGCAATGGGCTCTACAGGAGAATATTCTTGTTTTGGACCCACAAAAAATCCTCTGGATGTACATTATGTGCCGGGTGGGTCTTCAAGTGGGTCTGCTGCTGCTGTTGCGAGCAATATGGCTGTTTATGCCCTCGGGTCGGATACGGGGGGTTCTGTTAGACTTCCTGCATTTTTTACCGGAACTGTCGGATTTAAACCCACCTACGGAAGGATATCGAGATATGGGCTTGTTGCATTTGCATCCTCTCTTGACCAGATAGGTATAATAACAAAGAGTGTAATGGATTCGGCAATAGTTTTCTCTGAGATATCAGGTTATGATCCTCTTGACTCAACTTCTTATGAAAAGAATGCTTTTATGTTATCAGAATTGGAAGAGTTTGCAAAGCAAAGGTTTACAATAGGTGTACCTGTAGAATATCTCAATTCAGGTGTGGATGATAAAATACAGACGTATATACTTGATGTTATCAAAAGATATGAAAAATCGGGTTATAAAATAAAGGAAATTTCACTTCCGCATTCAAAGTACGCAGTACCTGTTTATCAGGTTGTTTCCACGTCAGAGGCTTCCACCAACTTATCAAGGTATGATGGCATAAGATATGGCCTGAGAATAAAAGGAAATACACCTTTCGAATTATATCAGAATACAAGGGCAGAGGGTTTTGGTGATGAAGTTAAAAGGAGGATAATGCTTGGGACATTTTGTTTGTCTTCCGGATACTATGATGCCTATTATGCAAGAGCACAGAAGGTGCGCAGACGCATAAAAAACGATTTTGATAGGGTGTTTGAAGATGTTGATATTATTATTACCCCTACATCTCCCACTTTCCCGATAAAAATAGGCACAAAGATAAAAGACCCTGTATCATTGTATTTGCTTGATGTGTTTACAACCACCGCTAATCTTGCAGGTATACCGGCAATTGCTATTCCGGGTAAAGAGAAATTATATGGTGAATTCAAGGGAGGATTCCAGATACTTGCACCCGCATTTATGGAGGCCAATTTATTCAAAGCCGGACTTTTCTTTGAAAATTATCTATCTTGAATTGTCCGAAGAATAGAAAATCAGGTTCAATTGAGGTCTTAAAAGAGATTATCAATTGCATCAAAAAAGGCAGGTTGAATGCTGATGAATTACTGCCTTATATTGTAAAAAATTACCCTTCAATGGCTATATTGTTTAATTTTTATGAGTATTACAAAAAGAATCAAGAGACAGATGAGTATTTAAACGGGCTTCAGGTTTACCAGATGCAAGTTGTACAAAAAAGTTTAAAAGAAATATCGCAGTGCAAAAGGATTGTGTTATACTCCAGAAGTTCGGATGTATTCAAAGTGGTGAGCCAACTGTCTTTTAGTGAGACACAGTTCTTTGTGGGAGAATCCAGACCGTTGAAAGAGGGAATAGAACAGGCGGAATCTCTTGCTGCACTTGGATTCCAAACAACTGTTGTTACTGATGCTTTACTTTTTGATTACATAAGTGACGCAGATTGTTTTATTTCCGGCGTTGATGCAATATTTGAGGATTATTTTGTGAATAAAATAGGAACCAGGGCTCTTTGTATTGTTGCAAAATATTACAGGGTACCTGTTTATGTCATAGGCTCAAAATACAAAGTGATAAACAAAGATTTTGAGAATTCTTTTAAAATTCTGAAAGAGCCTGAAAGCGAAATATGCAATAGAGAACTTGCGGCCAGTATTGTTAATGTATATTTTGAAAAAATACCTTTTGAACTTATTACCAAGCTAATCCTTTAATCAAAAATCGAAGTTCCCTCCTTACAACGAGATATTTGTATATAGTTTCAAATGCTTTGTCTGGACTTTAGGGGATTTTGTTGCATATGCAATATACATATATTAAAATATATGTACATGCGAATAAGTAGAGCTACAGAAATATTAAAGGCAATATCAAATGAAATACGTCTGAAAATACTCCTTATTGTTTTTAAACTTGGCCCTGTTTGCGTTTGTGATATTGTACGACTGCTTAAAATTCCTCAGGGTTCTGTGTCAAGAAATCTTTCATATTTGCGAATTACAGGTTTGCTTTTGGCAGAGCGGAAAAATAACGTTGTTTTTTACAGTATAAACAAAGAGAGTATCTTTTTGATGCGGCTTGTTGTATTATTGTGGAAGAATCTCAAAAATGAGCTTATAGGCAAACAAATTGAAGATTTTCATAAGAGCAGGTAAAAATTTTTTGTGTGATTTATTCGTTTATACGTATATATCAATAAAAGGAGGTCCAATATGAAAAACAATAAAGTAATACCACCAGACTCGAAATATGCAAAATGGCATGGACTGCCCAGAGAGGAGATACCATGGTTCCCAGTGGTTGATGAGAGCAAATGCATAGGGTGCAAACTATGTTATGTGTCCTGTGGCAGGAATGTATATGATTTTGACGAGAAAACGTATAAATCTGTTGTTGCAAAACCTTTTAATTGTCTTGTCGGATGTTCCACATGCGCAATTATTTGTCCCTCTGATGCCATTTCTTTTCCTCCAAGAGAAATTATTCACCAGATAGAAAAAGAATATCGTATAATTGGCAAGATTCAGAATACAGCCAGAGTAAAAAAAGCGAAGCAAGAAATAGAAAAATTGAGGCATATGGCTTTGGACAGTCTCGAGAATGCTACGGTTGCCATTCAATATGAAGTTGTAGGGCACGTTCTGGAGAAGCAGATAGGCAGAAAAATACATGAATTTCTAAAGAATAGACCTCTTGATTGTGTTGATTTTACAATAAACACTGCATCTCTCAGTGGATGTTGGGATATGCAATCACCTTCTTTATTGAAGTTTAAAATAATATCCACGGAATACAAAGATATAAGTGAATTTGAAAAAGATTTTGAGAGAATTTTCATTGAGTCTGGTCTGATTATTACGCAAAAAACCGCTGTCAGGGGTTAATTTAGAAGCTAACTATCAAAAAGATCCCTGAGAGCTTGTTGGAATTGTTTGATTTTACAGGACTTATTTGAACAGCGCAATATGGATTTTCCATAACTAAAAAAATAATTGTCTTGTATAGTCTTAATTTATAAGTGATACCGACGACAACTTGACTTTTCAGGTTTGTTGACTTATACTATTACATACTTAAATTGCGAGGAGGTGAAGCAATGAAAAAGATAATAGGTGTGATAGCCCTTGCATCATTTATTATGGTCGCAGGGTGTCATAAAAAAGAAACCGTATCCAAGCAGGATACAGAGGCAGCAATTGCCGGCATGATGGAACTCGACACGGCTACAACCAATTCCGAAGCTTATGCTGCATACAAGAGCATGCCGGAGGATATGCCCATAACGCTTCCCATTAACACTAAGGGTGTTATGCTGGAGCACAATTTACCATTACCATTTGTCGGACTTGTGCAGAAATTGTCTCAT
>JALTEL010000231.1 GCA_027073945.1 Caldifarciminota bacterium
GTAAAGTAAAAACATTTATTGTTTTCGTTTCGTATTTACTATCTGTAGAATTGTTAATTATTTCTTGATTACTATTTGTAGGATGAATAACCATTGGTAAGGACATGAGAAAAACCAAAGACACAACTATAACAGTCATAACAATTATCATTACCCAGATAAAAGAATTACTGTCTTTTTTCCCCTCGGGGGCAAAAGATTTATTTACTTTTTTCTTTCCGGTAGTCTTTTTGCCGGAAGCAACCTTCTTCAGGTCTCCTTTGAAGGATTCACAATTTTGATAACGATGTTTCGGCTCTTTAGCCGTTGCTTTCCGGATAATGGGTTCAAACACTTTGTTTTTGCTCAATGGGGGCAAGGGCTCCCTGACAATCTTGTTCAGGATATCCAGCCGGCTCAACCGGGAAGAATCATAAGGCACTTTACCTCTAAGAATATAATGAAAAATAACGCCCAGCGAGTAGATATCCGTTCTTTTGTCCAAGCGTTTGGCATCTTTTACCTGCTCCGGGCTCATATACATGGGGGTCCCCATTTGCAGGCCTGTTTGGGTCAGCTCCAAATTAGCAGCACCACTTAATTTGGCGATACCAAAGTCCAGTATCTTTATGTTTTTGTCCTTGGTAATAAACAGATTTGAGGGTTTTACATCGCGGTGGACAAGACCTTTGGCGTGGGCGTACCCAAAAGCATTCAGAATTTTTAACATCAAATCGTAAGCAAGCTCTTTAGAAAGGGCACCCTGGCGTTTGATAAAACTGGAAAGGTCTTCGCCCTCCAGCAGCTCCATAACAATGGCATATTGGTCTCCATCCTTAAAATAATCGATGATGCTGACAATATTATCATGTTTGAGCTGTGCCATGATCTTTGCCTCACGGGAGAACCTTGCAGTAATTGTACTTTTATAAGCAAATTCGGGATTCAGTATCTTTATGGCCCAGTGGGTGCCCAGATCAACATGTTCGGCTTCATAAACCCTGGCCATGCCCCCTTTGCCAATAAGGCGCAAAAGGCGGTAGTTGCCTATTTTGTCACCAATGTTTTTAATGGTTCCCATTCGATCTTATTTTGAGCGGCTTTGCTTTTGAATTGCTTTTCTTTTTCTGACTTGCTTTTATTTCCTTCATTTTTTAACGGTGTCCCTTTTTTGCACTGGCTGCCGGAATGGTTTCATTTTCTCAAGCAGTTTATCTTCTTTTAAGAGAAGTTTTTCATCAGAAGATAACTTGGCATAAACAGAAACAAATCCGGAATCCCCTGCAATAGTGATATTTAGCTGAACGGTAGAATCTTCCCCGTTTTTGTATACTGCTGAATCCTTCAGAAATTTGTAAAGGGAATTTGTGTCGGAGAAGGTCTTTATGAGAGTATCTTTAGTATTTTTTTCCTTATTTCCATACAATTCCCAACTCTTACTCTTCTCAGGAGTAGGTTTATTTTGGGGTTTTTTAAAGAAATTGTAGGCAAAAACAACCAACAAGCCGGCTACCAGTAAAACGACAAGATAAAGCCAGCGTTTTTGCCCGTGTTTTTTCTTTCCGCTATGCCCGTCCCCGGTTTCGCCCGGATTTGGATACTCAGCCGGTGTGCTCTCGTAACTGTTTCCGGCACAAACCGGTACCGGGGATTTATCTATAAAAATACTCTTTTTATAATTGCTGTTGGTTACTTTGATAAGGTGCAATGTGATGTTGTCTTTTCCGCCCGCTTCCAAGGCAAGCCTTATCAGCTCGTCACCGGCTTGTTTTACATTGGGATATTTCATCAATACCGAATGGATGGTTATGTCGTTAACCATATCGGACAAACCATCGCTGCAAAGCAACAGGACATCCCCGTTTTTTAACAGCAGCGGCTCGGGGGCAATCTCCGGTTCAATATCTTCTGACAAACCTAATGCTTTTGAAATAATATTTTTCTTAGGATGTGTTTCTGCCTCTTTTGGTGTCAGGATACCTTTATCCACCATTTGTTGTACCATCGAATGGTCGGAAGTAACACGGTAAAGGCAGTTGTCGCTGAGCAGGTAAATGCGGCTGTCGCCCACATGGGCGATGTAGGTTTTGTCTTCCTGTATCACAGCCATTACAAGGGTAGTGCCCATACCTTTCAATGAGGGTTCCTGCATTGCCCTTTCATATATTTTCCGGTTGGCATAGCGGATACTTTCATCCAACGCGTGATAAATGTCTGTTTTCCGTTCGGTATTGAAATATTCGATGAGGCTTTCCACTGCAATGGAAGAGGCTACTTTGCCGCCCACGTGGCCGCCCATACCATCGCAAACCACAAAGACATCACCATTTGGGGTGGCAGCATAGCCCATATTGTCTTCGTTTTGTTTTCTTACCCGGCCAATGTTCGTCAGGCTGCAGGTATCGCTTTGCATATTAAAAATTACGTTTGTTTTCATTTTATTATGGATAATATTTAATACTGTATTAATGTCTGTTTAAAAATAGATTTATCTTTTATTATTTAGTGCTCAGATTCATTCTACATCTATTTCCTGGAGAAATGATTCTGCTTTAGAATAATCTTTAATAATTTTAATTGTAACCAATGCGAGAATAATTCCAATTACTTTAAAAATTATGGTAACAACAGTAAAGTCTGACAAAGAAGAAATTGTTGTGAAATTTTCTGAACTTTTATAGATTGCATAGCCAAAAAGATTATTAATAATCCATAACGCCCACCAAAC
>JALTEL010000232.1 GCA_027073945.1 Caldifarciminota bacterium
ATCTATATCTGGACTCTCGGCGATAAATTGATATCCTTCTGCCTTGTCTGTTATTGCCGAAGCGTATATCAACTGTTTTATCTCAATCATTTATATTTTCCTCCATTTAAGGCCCATTCTATAACTTCTGCCACACCCCGTGGGTTTATGGGGGTGAGCGGTCTTCCATCTCTTGTCGTGGTTCCAACAGAAGAAACAGTAAAGAAGCTAAACGTCTTGGATCTGTGTTGAAGAAGATGATACAAATCTCTCATATATGTACTTGCATACCATTGAGGATTTCTTACTGCACTATAATATTTATCAAACTTTGTGAATACTATCCCTATGGGCTCTTTGATCTTTTTTCCAGGCCTTATGCCCTTTGAAAGCAGTACATATTGAACGAATCTTATATACTTCCACATGTCCTTGTTCGCATTGGCGGGATCTATTAAAAAGAGATACGCTGAAGAATGAATGAGTGGCACGTACTGTTTTGCTATGCCTGAATAAAGAGACTTATTTGGGTCACAGAATTCATCAAAATCTTCTCCTGCAATATCTATGAGAGCAAGATTATGATATTTTGTGGATAAGGTCTTCTTTTCATATAAAACGCCTGTAAAAATCTTTTGGTCCCCCGCAAGTGTTTTCGGGGGCCAATTTCCTCTTTCAAGGTAATCTCTTACAGTCCTGAGATATCCAAGGCCTTCACCGTATTCCATCCACATATTGCTATATCCACCCCTTCCAAAAACATATGAAAGCGATGCAAAAAAGACCGTCTTGCCGGAACCTCCCGAGCCAAGCAGAGATATCGTTGGAGCGGGGTTCGGAGCTCCTGAAGTGTTCACTCCATTCCTTGGAGGATATGCTTGTCCCCCATAATCCTGATCTGTTCCCGTGGAATAGGTGCTATTTGATGATGTAGCATCGCCATTATTGTAGTCTTTCCCTTCGAATACCGCACCGCATTCTGGGCAAACCTTGGCATTGCCGGGAATTATAGCACCGCAAACAGGACATTCGGCGATCTCTTCGGTTATTTCTTCTTTGTCCCGAGTCTTGCCACGAATCGCAGAGTTCGAACTCCATTTTTCCCCTGCAAAATCATTCGATACACTTCCTGAGTTCATGACTGCTGTATTGTTGCTCTCTTTTAAACTTTTTCCCATATCATCATCTACAGTACCGGAATCTATTGTTACGGACTTTTTTGGACCTGAACCCATATAGAAGAGAGATGCGATGCCTCCAAAAAAGCCAATAATCATGAGCAACCCAGGCAAACCTTCTATATCTCCTGAGGAAGAATATATCCAAAATCCTACAATTAGGAGTATGATGGAGCCAACACAGCACATTTCTGCATCACTATTCGATACATTTTCACCGCTCATGTAACTATCCCTCCAAAAAGTATGCCCACCAAGCATCCACTGAAAGCTCCTGCCAAAAAGCCGGTAGTGAATCTAACAACATTATTGCTCTCTCTCTTTTTAAAACACTGTAAACCGCCATCCAATATAAGAGGAAGTAGCGAAATTAGATATAACAGTGTAGGATACGGCCCTTTCCAAAAAGACTCTGGCACATATTCGGACATCAAGACGCCGAGAAAGAAAAAAGCAATGAGAGAAGAGTATATCCCAAAACACCTGGAACACAGAGGCATCTGTTTGCCCCTTATGAAGAACGATCTATCAGCTCTCTGATGACACAGATAAGAAAAAAATATCCACACACCCATCCAAAAACGTGTATGGGGCCAATTATCCGGTATTCGTTTTTTGGATTTCCATCGGATTTTTCTGAAGATTTCCAATAACTTTTTTTCTTTCCTCAAAAGACATCACCTAACATTGTGAAATAGCCATTCCATTATCTCCGAAATACCATAGGTGGTTATCGGCAATTGCGGATTCCCTCGACTGTCTGTTGCGGCAACCGATGAGGCGGCAAAGAATTTTGCTTTGGACGCTCTGTTTTTTAAAATAAAGTACAGGTCTGGCATATATGTCCGTGCAAATGCTTCGGGGTCTTTTACATAGTTTGAATACCGGTCGTATTTTGTAAATACTACGGCGATGGGCTCTTTTATCCTTTTGTTTACCCCGAGATTCCTCCTCCTGATGAGAAGTTGGATAAATCTATAGAACTTCCACATATCTGTTTTGGCTTTTGTTGGGTCCACAATAAAGATGTATGCTGATGATTGCAGAAGATATTCATACTTTTCTCTTATGCTCTCAAGTGGGTCATCCGCATTTGTGAACTCGTCGAAATCCTCCCCTGCGATGTCAGTCATCACCATCTTATACACTTTTCTTCCTAGTTTTTTGTTCTCATATATATCGGCAGTAAATCTTTTTTGGTCTCCTTTGATCGTTTTGGCGGGCCATTTTCCTGATTCCAGATATTCCCTTACTCTTTTTAGGTATCCTAGGCCTTCTCCATATTCCATCCACATATTGCTGTATTTTCCATGTCCAAAAACATATGACAGGGCTGCAAAAAATACTGTTTTTCCAGAGCCTCCAGATCCGAGAAGGGATATCGGGGCATTCTCTTGAACCTCATGATATAAGGCAATAGACGAAGGAAGAATGCTGATAATCCTGTCTTTTGCATACCGCAATATAAGAAAGAGGGATAGTATTATTGCAATAATAATAAAAATCAATAAGAACATTGAATTGTCTGAACCACTATATATGCT
>JALTEL010000233.1 GCA_027073945.1 Caldifarciminota bacterium
ATCCGGGATCTCATTGAGACCCTACTTCCTACTTCTTATTTCTAACTTCTTACTTCTTACTTTTCTATCGGGTGACATTAGTATAAATTCCCCTCTACAGAGGGGTACTGCGTAGCAGGGGGGTGTTCTTAGAGCCATACGGGCTTTCATTTATTTCCCCCTTCTCACTTCTTATTTCTCACTTATGTGGCAAGAGGGTTGGCGCGTAGCGACGGGGTGTTTATGAATAAGTAGGAAGTAGGAATGGGGAATTAAGAAATTAAAAATGTAATTTATTTTATTATATCCCTTTATTCCCTTTTCTTAGTTGCAACGAAGTTGCATAGGTGGTTAATATGTCTACACCTACTAACTTACAACAATGAAAAAATGGTTGACACGAATTATTTTTTACTTTATCCTTTAATAATGAAAGAGAAAAAAGCACCTATATTAGAGGTTTGAAGAGTAACCTCCAAGCAGTGTTTGTGATTTAGGGCTTTTCCAAAAGGGCAGAAGCATGCCCGAAGGAGATTTCATGGCAAAGGAGGCGGTAGAAATGAAGGAAGAATTACTTGGGTTAATAAAAGATTTTAAAAAAGATAGGAGACTTCTCTCATTTGATGAAGCAGCTACGAAACAAGCCGTGATATTAAGAATATTGAAAGCTTTGGGTTGGGAGCCTTTTAACATAGATGAGGTGCATCCTGAATATTCCGTTAGTAGCAAAAGAGTAGATTACGCTCTTATTCATAATGGCAGAAAAAAGGTGTTTATTGAGGTAAAAAGAGTCAATGAAGATTTAGAAAAACACCAAGAGCAACTATTAAACTATTCTTTTCAAGAAGGTGTAAAACTAGCAATCCTAACCAATGGGATTAGTTGGTGGTTTTATTTACCTTTGCGTGAAGGAAGCTGGGAACAGAGAAAATTTTATACCATTGAAATATACGATCAGGAAAGTGAAGACATAGCTAAGAATTTTGAAGAATTTTTATCAAAAGATAATGTGATTTCTGATAGAGCAATAGAAAATGCTGAAAATCTATATAAAGGCAGACAAAAACTGTATTTGATAAGAGAGACACTTCCTAAAGCATGGAATAAGATAATAATAGAACCGGATGAACTTTTAGTTGAACTATTGGCTGATACTACAGAAAAATTATGTGGTTACAAACCGGATAATGAAGTAGTAGAACAATTTTTGATAACAGTTAGTCATGAGACAACAATACAATCTGAGAGAAAAACAAGACATCGTACACAATTACCATCCGTTCAAACCTCACCGACATCTTCCAAGGGCTATACTGGAAAATCAATTATAGCATTTTCTTTTAAAGGGACCAGATCTCCAGTGTCTTCATGGAGGGAGATGTTGATAAAAATAACGAACATTATGCTTTCTAACCATAGAGAGCAGTTTGACAAGGTTCTTAATTTAGCAGGACGAAAGAGACCATATTTTACAAGAAATCCCAATGAGATAAGGGGTCCTAATAGGATAAAAAATACCGATATTTATGTTGAAACAGATCTTGGTGCCAACAGCATTGTTAAGCTTTCCAAAAACATTATAGCGCTTTTTGGATATAAAGATGATGATTTGTCTATTGAGACTAGATAAAATATCGCATTATATGATTGAGGATAATAAAATATTTAGCTTTAGATATCTATTTAAATATCAAATGGAGAAGTAATATGACAGGAAAACGATATAAAGCTCATAGAGATAATGTAATTGATCTTTTTGAAAGATATAAAGAAAAAAGGGGGACTTTTAATGACGGTGTTGATATCCAATTCCTGGAAAAGAGAATTGACGCATTAAAGAAGGACAAATTTATATTATCCGTAGCAGGGGAAGTGAAGGCCGGAAAGTCAACCTTCATCAACGCACTTTTGGGAGCAGAAATTCTTCCTTCAGGTGTTCTTCAGGAAACAAGTGCAATTGTCGAAATATTCAAATCTGAAACATCTTATTTAAGGGTTAAATTCGCAGATAAAAAGGAAAAAGATATTTATGATGACCCATCGACACCAGATATATACGAAGCCCAGGAAGAATTAAGTAGAATATGTAAGATAAATGACGTGTATCGTGAGATACCTGCAACATTAATAGATAAGTACATTATTCAGAGTGAAGGCGATTTAGCCGTAGATAATCACTTTATCAGGCATCTGGAAGAACAGTCCGGAGCTCATCTTCAAGATAAGCAAGAAATTATTAAACGCTATCTTTCCGAAAGAACAAAGGATAAAATCCCGGTTCAAATAGAATTTGGTTATCCTTTGAAGTGGGATTTTGATGAGCTCCGAATAGTGGATACCCCGGGGGTAAATGCTATAGGATGTGTTCAAGATCTTTCTTTTAGTTACTTCGAAGAAGCAAATGCAATTTTATTTATTCATCCTATTAAACCAATTGAGTCAAAATCTCTAAGAGAGTTTGTCAATAATATCATATCTAACCGCAGCAAGGAAACACTTTTTCTAATATTGACTCACGCAGGGCTTCTTACAAATAATGAAGTGGAAAGACTGTATACTGAAGCTAAGAGGCTTTATAAGGATATAATCCCTGAAGAGCGTATATTCGTTGTAGATAGCTTGCTTAAATTGATTCACAGTGAACTTAAAAGAGGGGTGTCTGTTAAAGATATCAGAAAAAATGAGAAGAAAAAAAAGATTCTCTCAAGTTACAGAGAACAGGCAGAAGAGGAAGAAAGAGACCTGATTGAGGTTGTATTAGAAGCTTCCCGATTTGATAAGTTGCTTACGGCCATTGATGATTTTTCTATGAGAGCGCCAAATTTACAACTTCAGGAGATTTTGGAAAAAATAAAAGAAGGGTATGAAAATCAAGAAGAGCAATACACTGAGAAAGTAAGGAGACTAGAAAAGAAAAAGAAAGATCCTCAGGAATTTGCAGAGGAGATAGATCGCATTAAAAAGGCACTTGATGATTATAAGTTGCTTACAAATAAAGTCAAAGAAGATTTAAAAGCCAAATATCTCGGGAGACAATCCAAATGGCAAGAAGATATTAATCAACTTAAAGGAAAGTACCCTGAACTTATTACTGCAAGTGATAGTATAGAAAGTGTTCGTAAACATTTGATAGATGGCTTAAATGAGATTCGGGAAGAAATTGATAAGTTTTCAAGAGAGTTAAGAGAAGAACTGAGTAATGAGCTTAAGAAGGTAGGCAAAAAATTTAGTGAAGAGCATAAAATCTCTACCCCAAAGGTTGATTTGAACGCGCTGGAATCAAAAGCGAAGAAAAATGCTTATAAAGATGTAGATGTTTATGAATCTCGTCCAGTTGATTTTTGGGATTTTATTACTCTTGGTTTAGACAGAATGTTCCGAAATGATACAGTCAAAACTGGCACTAAAAAGGTATTTGATAAAAAAAGGTTCCTCGACGCATTCAAAGTAGGATGTAACAAAGAGTTTTATAAAATAGTCAATGCCCTTCCAAACAAGTCCAAAGAGGTGCTTGATAACTATTTGGATAGCTTTTCAAAAGAGATGGATTCGGTTATTGATGAACGACAAAAGGCTCTTGAAGAAGAAAAAGAGAAGAAGCAGTTAAACGAGGAGATATTTGAAGAGATTAAGCAGTTTGATAGAAAAAAAAAGGATATAGAGCCCGAAAAGAAACTTTGTATCGAAATACTGGAGGATATACGATGATTGATGAAAAGATAAAGAAAGATGTTGATGAAGAGTTTGCAAATCTTAAAAAAGAATTACAAATTCATTTGAAGGGCGATTTTGATGTGTCTCAAACCAGGGCGTTTCTTAAAACACATATTCCAAACGAGATCACGTATAAATCCGAAGTCCTGCTGGATACACTGCTGAATTATTTGATGGAAGATGCTCGTAAACAAATAGAATCTGCCGATGCAACACTGCAAAACGCCTTTTACGATGCTGACTTTCGTAAACGAATTCATAAATGGACAAAGCAACTGGGAAACAATCTTTCTTTAGAAACGGATATCGTAAAATATTCTATTGACCCGCGATTGAAACAAGGGTTAATAGCGTCTGGTATCATTTTTGTTGCAGGGGCGGGTGTCACCACTGCCCTTCTACCTACTGTCGTTGGAAGTATGGTTGCAGGCCTGGTTACCATCGTGCTTTCTGCCCTTGCCTTTAAATTTTCATTTGACAAGGCTACTCCCAAATCTCGTGAAATTATAAAAAAAGATATAGATCAATATCTTGAGGGGGCTCAAATACAAATGTTGTCATGGCTGATTAGTGTTGAGAAAGCCTTCAATAATGACTTCCGTCAATTTTGTTTGGATAATGGTTTTGAAAGTGGAGTGATAATAAATGGATGATACTACTAAATCTAATAAAACAAATATCCAAACCATTATTGAGGCATCCCAGAAACTAGTTCCATGGTGGCAATCAGATACGAAAGACATATTAAAAACACAAACCGAGCAGAATCCAAAGAGTTATTTGAACAGTTTCTATCTCTTTCCGCTTGACGAGATATCTGTCAACTCCGATTATGACGATATTCCGGGATTCATCCATGAACGTTTCCATAACATCCTGGCTGCGGCCAGCCATTCCGGGCTGTCAGTAGCCCTAATACTCAGCAGCAAAAATGGCAAGACACGTGTTTTTTTGGGTTTCAAAGACGCTTCCCCAGAGAACAACAAGAATAATCCTGAGTTGTTCGCGTCAATAGTAAACGGCGTTTTGCCCGGGAAAAAGATCAATCTGGAAGAGAGTGTAGACATCTTATCCCTTGCCGATGGATGCCAATACGGCGGCATTGTGACAGGTGTTCCAATCATTAAAAATGAAGATGGCAAGCAAAAATTCAATTTATCGTCCGTGGCTCGCAGCCTTTACGGGAAGGATTATGTGCTTGCAATCATTTCCAGACCGGTTTCGGAAGCAGAAAAACAGCGCTCATTCAATGAGTTGATCCAGATTAGAGATCGAATGCACGCATTGGCCCAGCTAACGATAGAGGAAGAGAGGGGAACTGGGAAATCTGTGTCCGAAACCGAAACCACGACAACGGGACAATCAAATACAAGCGGTGGCAGTAAAGGTTCAACCAAGGGAGTTGGAGTTTCAATTATTTTATTAAATGGAAATCATAATGTCAACAAAACTAAAAGCTGGTCAAATACGGAAACAGAAAGCATATCCAAAAGTAAAACAGAAACTTCTTCAGAGAATCAATCTCACTCAATTTCCATTGAGCAGCAAAATGGCTTTGCCATGGAGCTGGAGAAAATTGCCAATGAGTATATTGAAAGGATGATTCAGGGATTCGGCTCGGGCTACTGGGAGACGTCCATTACCTTTGCCACGCAAGATAAAATAGCAAGCGATGTTCTTGCCGGTACATTTGCGGGCGAACTATCGAAACCCAGTGACAAACTGCTTCCGCCTCCTCGCATCTATTTGGATTCACTTGGGGATAAAACGCTGTTTATTCCCAAAGTCAACTCACGCAACGCCTTTTTCCCGAAGTCACTTGCTTCGTATATTACCAGTGAAGAATTATCTTTGGTTTCCTCTCCGCCTGTGGAATCGATTCCAGGGTATGAAATACAAAAAATGCCTGCACTGGCTCTAACGGATATTGGCAGTAAATCAGAAATGTTTTTGGGTTCTATTGCTGATCACGGCAATCCGATCCAGGACACAAAACTGTACCTGTCTAAAAATGACCTGAATAAGCATCTTTTTGTTTGTGGTTTGACGGGTAGCGGAAAAACGACCACGGTCAAACATATCCTTAAAGAACTTGTCCGGAAAGAAGGCATCCCATTCCTGGTCCTGGAGTCGGCAAAGCGTGATTACCGGCAGCTTTTGGCAGATGAAGTGTTCAAGAATAACCTGAATATATTTACCATAGGAAACGCGACTGTCAGCCCGATCAGGTTTAACCCGTTTTATATTCAAGAAGGCGTGCATCCCCTTGAGCATATTGATTATCTAAAAGCCATATTTAATGCCAGTTTTTCGCTTTATGGCCCAATGCCGAGCATTGTGGAAAAATGCCTTCACGCCATATATGAAAAAAGGGGTTGGAATTTGACTTTAGGCACCCATCCTAATTTTATCGATAGGCATGGAGATTATGATGAAGAGCGTTACCTGTCTGAAGAGCATTACTACTGTTTCCCAACATTGACCGACTTAAAAGAGGAAGTGGATCATTATATTAAAACGGAACTCGACTACCGGGGTGAGCTTAGGGACAATATCAGAACTGCCATACTTGTTCGCTTGGAGAGTCTTTGCGTTGGGGCCAAGGGATTGATGTTCAATACTCATGATTTTTTCCCCATAGAAAAACTTTTATCCAGGAATACTATTTTTGAGATGGAAAGTCTGGCAGATGATGATGATAAGGCGTTTTTTGTTGGCCTGATCCTGGTTCTTATTGGCGAGTATCGACGAAAAGAGAACCCGGCAATAAACCCGGGAATGGGTAACAAGGGTTTGCGTCATTTCATGGTTATAGAAGAGGCTCATCGACTGCTTAAAAATGTAGAGACAGAACGAACAAGTGAGATGATGGGTAATCCCAAGGGTAAGGCAGTTGAGGTATTTTGTAATATCCTTGCTGAAATGCGCTCACTTGGCCAGGGGGTCGCGGTTGTTGAACAAATTCCATCTAAAATTTCGCCGGATGTTATCAAGAATTCAAACACCAAGATTGTTCATCGTCTGGTCTCGAAAGATGACCAATCGCTTCTGGCAGGTTCTCTTAGTATAGACGATTATGATGCACTCTATCTGAATAGATTGAAAACCGGCCATGCCCTTTGTCACAAAGAAGGGATGGGAAGACCGGTAGAATGTGCTGTTTTAAACGATGTCGCTTCTCATGCGATAAGCGATGATAAAATTAAAAGATCGATGTCATCGTTAGATTATAAACCATTGCATAGTTATAAGGTTTATCAGATAGATGCATTGCTTGGGGAATTGGGGAAAGAACTCTGTGTCAGGTTCTTTAACTCTCTTATTACTGCTGAATCCAAAAACTTGGTTGACCTGATAAATATGGCCAAAGGGGATTTGAATAGATTATTAATCACGAAGGATATTTACTATAGACCTGAAGATTCGGATTTTTCCGACTATCTCAGTTTAAATATTATGATGTTGCTGAACAAGGGCATATATTCTCGACAAAAGCCTATACCGAAAAATTTAAAAACCTTGTTGCGTTGTGTAATAGATAACCCAACAGAACAGAATAGAGATAACTTGAATGATAGCCTGAATTCGTTTTGGAAGCCTGTCAATGCCAGGCGATACATACAGGAAGTTATTGCCAATCTGACTATTCAATATTTGTATAAACATGACTTGAGATTTTCGAGCGAAGAAATGAAAAAAACTGCCTCTGCATTTCTGCTGCTTGAAGATAGCCAGCTGATTGATGAGGTTATGCAATCGTTCGAAAGAAAGAAAGGGGAAGAAGATGATTGAGCATCTTGCAACTGAAACCATCAAAAAAGGGCTTAAAAGTAAATTTTTCAAGGAAACAAGCATCAAAGGCGCTACAGAATCATCACCGTTGAAATCTTCTATGGAGACAATCAATAATACCACTCTTGAAAATCTGAAAATTCAAAACGAGGCAATACACAACTCTGCCGAAATCGATAAAATACAGCCTTCTGAGGCAAATATCCCTGATAGCGCAGAGATCAAAGGACTCTCAGAAGAGGAAAAGCGACAAATAAAGAATGAAAGCGGCTGGTCTGGTGATGTAATCAATGCTATTGGCACCATGAAAGAGTATGAAATCTACAAAGAAGCGGGACTTAAAGATGTAAAGATTAACGGCAGGGAAAGTTTGGTGAGAAGCGATATTGACTGGGAACAAAAAGATTCTATGGGGCGTGCCAACAAGGGAAGAGCGGAAGCAGGACTTTCGCCAATCAATAAAGACGGTGAAACAATAGAGTTGCATCATATTGGACAAAAAAGTGATGGACCGCTTGCTGAACTAACTCGCAATGAGCATAGAGGTATGAATAATTACTCAGTTTTACATGACACAAAAAAGCAATCCGAAATAAACAGAATTGATTTCACAAAAGAACGGATAGAATATTGGAAAGCAAGAGCAGCAAAGGGAGGTATAAATGCATAATATTATCAAAAAAATCGAAGAAAAATATAAACTCTACAAAACTAAAGGTGCCTCTAATGAACTAATTGAAGAGGCTCAGAGACAGCTTAATCGAAAGTTTGCAAATGATTATAAAGAATATCTTTCCAAATATGGTGCGATCTCATTCGGCCCTTATGAACTAACAGGACTTAATATTGACAGCTATGCAAACGTTGTTGCAGTAACACTTAAAGAAATACAAATGACTAAAAATTTTCCTAAGGACGCTATTGTATTAGAAAATACAGGAAATGAAGGGATATTGATATTACAGAATTCAGATGGTGAAGTATATGAGTGGAAAGATGGAAAAAAAGGTAAAAAATTCACGAACTTAGAAGAATACTTATCGGAACTGTTTCATAGATTAACAAACGTATAGATAACTTTTTAGCTATTATCTTTATCTTGATTTGCCCTTTGGGAGAGTTTTAGATATTAACCACACTATTATTTTTCTTCAATATTATTTTTAATATAATGGTTTTTAGGAAAGATTTTCCACAGGCTCATTTAAATTTCTTTTATCAAAATATCCCGTTTATTTTTTTGTTTGTTAAAAGCGGTCATTCCGGACTTGATCCAGAATCTCATTGATACCCTGAACTAAATTCAGGGTGACATTAGTATAAATTCCCCTCTACAGAGGGGTACTGCGTAGCAGGGGGGTGTTCTTAGAGCCATACGGATTTATTATGCTATATTCCCCTCGGAAAATAACCCCTCAGCCCGGTAAAACCGG
>JALTEL010000234.1 GCA_027073945.1 Caldifarciminota bacterium
TAGTATGATACCGAACTGCTGCAGTCTGTCCAAAAAAACAGGTAGTGCATGCAGAGCCGGCAGATTTAATATTATCTCTGTATTATACGCATCAAAGATTACAGGAAGATGAATGGGAGAAAAAAAGGCGGGCTTTACAGAACAGTTTTTACACAAAAGAAACTTTAACGAACATGATTGTTGAGAGAACCTTCTGAAGGGTATTTTATTTATAACTGCCATGAGGCCGATCTGAAGTGCGTTACAGCGCCTCAAAAAATCAGAGGTTTTGACAAACATAAAAAGAGCTTTTGTGACTTTGTCAAAAATGAGCTCTTTCTTTATATGAAACTCCTGCAAAGTACCTTGAATTATTAGAGTTTCAATTTTTGTTGAGAGGCAGTCTGTGAGTCTTCAGATCTGCCTCATGGCAGTTATAAAAAAGTGGATAATTGCTGAAATAGCTGCGGAGCAGGTTTGGATTTAATCGGAGTCAGCCTGTCTAACCGTTGTCAGGGATGTACGGTTATTGTTAGTTAGGTTTGGATTTAATCAGAGTCTGCTCCACAGCAAAATTGGCATAAAAGAAACGAATGAATTTTATGATTATTTTTTATGAAAAATAATTTTATACTTAAATGTTGCTGGACTGTACCAGTTAGTAGATTTACCGTTAATTTCAGCATATGGATAGCCGAAATTATTTAATGGTTTCCCTTTTTGTGCAGGATTAAGTCTGATATCTCTGCCCACACTTAATTGTATTCTGTACTGATCCCATGCTCCCCAGAAATATCTGCGCCATTTTTCTGTTTCCATGTCTTTAAGGGTAAGGTTATGTCTAAGCATTTTTTTTCTTACATCAGCAGGATCAACCGGTACCCATCCATAACCCGGCAAATAGAATTCAGCCCAGCAGTGTTCCCATTTTGTGATATCCACAACAGGCTTTTTACCCATTCTGATTCCAAAGATTTCACGGGCAGGGACTGCTGCTGCCCTGCAAAGGGCCACAAATACAGAATGAATGTCGGTACATTTCCCCCCAGGTTTTTTTAAAAGTTTTAAGACATCACCCCTGCCACATCCAATGGTATCAGGATCACGATACATATTTTCGCATGTCCAGTCATAAATTGCCCTGGCTTTGGCAAGAACTCCTGTTTTTCCCTTTGTAATTTGATCTGCAAGATCTTTTACAGCACCTTTTACAGGCCCAATAGAGCTCGGTGACAGCCACATGGCATAATCGGCTTTATTCCAGCATACCGCTTTTGCAGGAAAATTCCTGTGTATGGCTTCAATGCGCTCAGCATAAAATTTAAATGTAAGTTTGCGGCTTTTTGCACCTCCTTTCCATCTCGCGTACAAAATTGGAGTCTGAAATTTCTTATCGGTGTATACGCCTGATTCAGTATAATCTCCCTTTACCTGAATATCGGAAATGGTCTGATATCTCGAAGAGACAGGATATGGAATCCAGAGCTTTACCTCATCGTTTAGAGGATGATCAGATAAATCAAACTGCATTGTTATAAAACCCGCTGCTGATTCTGGTGCCGCATATGCATACTCCACGGCAAATTCACCTGTAAGATTAAATGCAATTAAACATAATACAAATAAAAACATAAATTTTTTCAATTTGTTATCTCCTTTTAAATTTTTAAACGTTAAAATAAAAACAGATATAAGTAATCTACTTATGAATTTCTGTTTTTTGTTTATAATCGCCATGAAGCCGGACTTAAATTTTATCCGGCGGGATTCACAACTTTTGTTAAGTAACATTTTTTTTGCCGATATTTACACATGCCCCCTTAAATGCGATCTGGCCTGAAACGGGGCACTTAGCATCAAGGGAAATCAGGTGATTTACCGATTTCCATGAGGTAAAAGGACTTTTTTCACCATAAGAGTATGGAATAAAAAGCGTGTCCATGCGGATAAATGAAGTCAGTACAGCTTTAGCCGTTGTTTCTCCGTATTGGGATTTAACATTTATAATGTCTCCATGATTAATTCCAAGACTTTCTGCTCTGTCTTTGTGGATAATGCAGAACTGATCAGGTGAGATGTTATTCAGCAGTTTTATCCAATGGGAAGTGTGTCCCATAATGGCCTTTGAAGGACGGCCTGTGATGAGATAAAATGCAAAATTCTGTTTTGATTCTCTTTTTTCAAGTAATACTTTTGATGTGTAACATTTATTTTTTTGAAAAGGAGATAGAACAAATCTTTTTTTATCGTAATTTATGGTTACTTCATCATCATCTGCGATATCCGGATCAGTGTAGTACTGAGGAATTCCGCTGAGCCCGCAGGCATTAAAATTTTCTTCTATTTTTTTATTCCATAGTTCTATCTTGCCGCTTTTCGTGGGAAAACGTTTGTCTAAGAATAAAGTATTCCTCTCTTTTATACAGCCATTGAACACTTTTACAGGCGCTCTTAATGAATTATCTTTTTTTGCGATAAAATTTTCAACGGAATAGCCTTTATCGCTTCCTATGGTATTCTGCAGGATAACGGGATCTTTAAGTTTATCGGTAAAAATATCCTCCCATCCCATTCTTTTCCCAAGCTCAATCCACCACCACCTGTCAGGTTTTGCCATTCCAGGTGGAGAAATAATCTTTGGAACCCAGACAAACCTGCTGTCATCGGAGACAGGAGCAAGCCCTCCTGATTCAATCCAGGTTGCAGCCGGAAGAATA
>JALTEL010000235.1 GCA_027073945.1 Caldifarciminota bacterium
CTTTCAAATGATGAATTGGCATTTTCCTCAGCATCACGAATCACCACCAGAACTTCTACATCTGAAAAACCTGTCCTTCTAACTAAAGCTGGCAATTTATTTTTGAATTGATTTTTCCCGCCAACATCATATATTTCGCAATCGGTAATTCCCATATGTTCCAATAAAGCCTCAAAAAAATTAAGTTCATCTTTCCCCTCAACAGCTAAGACTTTTTTTTTACTAATAACATCCGCCATCAACGTACCTCCCAATTGCGCTCAAGAGATGCTTCAAGTGTTTTATGATCGTAACTTATTGCTTTAAGACTATCATCTTTTTTTTCGATCCTAAATAATCGTATTTCATCTTTATCTTCTTCATGCTGGGAATAAGAAGAACTAAAGGCCTTCAGACATTCCATAGAATGTGTTGTTGCAAATACTTGAACATTAAATTCTTTTGCAGATGCAAAAACGGCTTTCCATAAAATTTCTTGTGATGTGTGGTGAAGTCCATTTTCTATTTCATCTATTAAGGCAATTCCATTTTCTGTATCCGAGATTGCTAAAACAATAGATAAGAGTCTAAACATACCATCGCCCATAACATTTATGGGTATCAGACTATTAAGTCCTATATCACAATATATTATATCTTCTGAACCCAGAGATAAATCCTTTAATGATGGCTCAAATTGACGTAAGACTTTTACAATCCTTTCTTTTCGTTTTTTAATCTGAATATTACTAAATCTTTTAGCCACATCTACGAAAGTATATCTTGAGTTAATAAAAATTCCTTTCAGCATCTCTTTATATCCTTTGGCCACCTTGACTTCAATTCCTGCCCCACCCACAACGATGCTTGTCGTAATCTTTTTAGGTTTTTTATTTTTATATCTTATGTATTCTAAAACTAAGCCGTCTATAGCATAAGATTGACCAGAATAACTGCTTTTAATATCTAGCTTCCCCTCATCAATTGTAGTTTGAGGTAGCATGGTTACAGATTTTTTATCAGGATGTATTTTCAGTTCCCTTCTTTCTTTTTCTTGTTCCCCTGATATCTTGATAGTCGAATCAACATTCAATTTATTAAAAATCACTTCCCAATAGTTCTCATCTACTCTTGTAAGATTCCTGAATGTATTTATTCTTACGGGCAGTTCCGCATTTGTGGGGCCGGTAAGAAGAAATAATGCTTCCATTATGCTCGTTTTGCCGCAATTGTTTTTTCCAATAAATAAATTAACTTGCTTAAAATCGTCAATCTCTAAGTGTTTTATCCCTCTGAAGTTTTCGATTGTCACATTTTTATACATTTTCAGCCCCCCAGTATTTTAACAATATAATCCTTTCAGAAAACAGTCTTTCGTTTAGCTTCATTATATCTACAGTATTGTGCATATCATTACGATTTAGGGTGATATCTGCATTATTTCGTATATCTTCCATTTGGGTTTTCATTTCTTTTTTCCTCCTTTTTCTTCTGGATTTCTTTGGATTCAATATCGTCCAGAGGGCTTTTGATGTTCTCAATATATCTGCTACTCACATGGGTGTATATCTCCGTGGTTTTTAAACTTTTGTGCCCCAATAGTTCATGACAAAGAATGTTTTACCCGTTTGCGCCTGCCGATGCCCCCATCAAACAAAATTGCGAGAGTGAGGGCCCATAAACTCCGATACTTTAACACCTACACATTCAACTCCCTCTCGCCCCTGCATATCTTCACAATATCCTCTGCGTCCAGTATCTCCACGCCCCCCTGCTCTTTGAGTCCGCTTTTGTCCCGGACCACGAGGATTCTCTTGCCGTCGAAGCCGGCCGGTTTTTCCGCTATTCTCTGTATATCGGCCTGCGATACCCTCTTTCTCCACTTGACCTCGCCCACCAGCACGAGCCTGTTGAATCTCTTCAGAGCGAGGTCTATCTCCGGGTCGTTGATTTTCACCTTTTTGAGGCCGAGCCTTCGGGCCAGCATGTCCCAGACGAACCTCTCGACATCCCTCGGCAGCATGGTCCTGACCACATCCTCTATGTACTTCACCGGCACATCCAGTTCGGTGTATCCGTACTTCTCCTCGAGATAGAAGTGAAGGTTGAAGAGGGGGGATTTGTGGGCGTAGTAGAAGCCTCTTTTGTTCGTTTCAATCTTCTCAATCAGGCCGATTCTGACGAGAACATTCAGGTATCTCTGGATAAAACCGGGGTTATCCTTGGGTATCAGTTTTCTGGAAAAGAGGTATGACGAGATTTCCGTGCTTACCCTCTTGCCGTCCGCTATTGCGCGAAGGATTCCCTCATACACGGCCGATATGTTCCTCTGCTCCTCGCTGAAGATTTCCCCGATTATCTCGCGGAGCGTCAGGCGATTGGAATGCAGGTAGGTCGAAAGGTATTCCGTCAGGGGCGGCTCGAAATCACGGGCCAGCATGGGTTCGCGCAGGTAGGCCGCCCCCTCCAGTTTCTCTGCTGCTTTGGCAGTATCGAGAGACCTTACAGTGTCGCACTCGTCAACCAGCCCGAATATGTAGAGAGAAAACAGGCCGAGAACGGGGGAGCCGGAACCCAGCAGTTTTTGTGAAAGCCAGAGAGTGGAGGAAACACCGGTAATCTCTCCTTTCTTTCCAACGGAATGGAGGTAATCGAAGAATCCGTCCGGAAGCCGGTGCATCTCGTCGATGACTATCTTTTTCGTGCCTATATTGCCC
>JALTEL010000236.1 GCA_027073945.1 Caldifarciminota bacterium
ATCTATTTCTTTTATTTTATCAATAAAAAATTTAAGTTGTTTTATTATTTTGTCTGCCTGCTCTTTCCAGGTTCTCAAGTATTCTTTCCCTTTTTTTGTTATGCTGTAAACTCTTCTCGGAGGACCTTCGGACTGTATATCCCATTTGGAGCTTACCAATCCCTCTGCTTCCAGCCCTCTGAGCACTCTGTATATCACACCCTGTGCACCTATGCTTTTGGGTATATTGAACTCTGTTATGCTATCCATCAGAGAATATCCATAAGAAGACGATTCAGCCAGCATTATCAATATGGAAACTTCCAGAAAAGCGCGTGTTTTCATTCCTGCTTTGTAACAGTACTGTCTTTTCTGCATGTCTTAATTATAAACCCATTTTAACAAACTTGAAAGTGAGAGAAAGTTATTGAAGTGGTGCAGCTCTGTACACCTATGTCTTTTATGAACCTGCATTTTTTATTATGTCCTCCAGTGACTTTATATATTGTGCATAGCTTTTTTTGCCTGTGACAGTTATACGGTAATAAGTCTTTGGCCTTCTGCCCTCGAAGGTTTTGTGTATCGTTATGTAGCCAGCTTCTTCCAGTTTCAGTAAATGTCGTGACAGGTTCCCGTCCGTGACTTTCAACGCGTTTTTGATTTCACCAAAAGTCATAGTTTCTTTCAGAAATAGCAAGCTCATTGCCTTCAATCTGACGGGCTCATGAATTATTTGATTCAGCTTTTCCATACTGCAATCTCCTTAATGAGCTCCTCATATAGAAGTAGAAGGCCATAAATATTAATCCGTATATGGCAGATACCCAGAATTTATAAGGCGAAGATAGAAATTTAAAAGAAATAGGCCCTATCACAGTGCCTGTGAACCCGAGCCAGAAAAGCTGGGCATTATCCGTGATACTGCCGAGTAATCCCAGAGAAAAAGTTATGAGAAACGGCCATAATAGAGGTATGTAAAAATAGGCTTTAGCTTGAAGTAAAAGATACATACCAATGATACCCGCGACCAGAGTGAGGCTCCAGAATTTTGCGGCATTTACAGCCTTCTTTTTTTTCGGAACGTTCCTTGGTTTTAATACCATAAATGCAACAGGAATTAAGAGAAAACTCGCGTAGAATAACCATAAATTATGGAAATGCGCTGCAAAAATAAAGATCACTTCAACAACAGTCCAGTAAATTAGCACAGGCAGGACAGACCTGCGTCTTCCCATATCAATTGCGAAGAAAACAGGCAAAAGATATGTCCACCATATATGGGATTTGAAAATGGTGACAAGAATAGGGGCTGCAAGCATATAGCCTCCCCAGATAAGGAGTTCTGCAATGCCTGTTGATACCTGTTGGCTTATCTGTTCATCAACGATTTTCTTCACTATCTGTATGTTGTTTATGGCTTCTTCAACAAGCCTTTTGTCTATTTGTCCTTCCATTTTGTAATCTCCTTTTTTATCTTGATATGCCGCCGGATAACAGCGTCATACTTATTACAGGGACAAATTTTTTAAATGAGGGGGCATTGAGCAATTTGCTTCCATCTTCAAAATTCCATTTTCTTCCTGTTCTCAGTGTGTAGCCAGCATTCAGCATAAGACCGAGTGGTAATCCGTTAGAGAATAGCAATATGGACAGTCCTGGAGACAATGAAATGCCCGAGCGTTTTACAATGGACATCCTTGCAGTATTTTGATAAAGGCTGTTCCATGATATGTCGCTGTTCTGCGGAGAAATAGTTATTGTCTCGGAATATCCGCCAAAGCTTATTGTAGGAAACAGGTAAAAGAATTTACGGTGTACCAACTGCAATCCTGCTGTAAAGTACCCTGCACCTTTTGAGTATTCCACTCTCATTGAGTCGTTTTCAACAGACTCTGAGCCGCCAAACCCAAAACCTCCGAAGAGTATCTTTCCCGCAATGGCATATCCTCCTCCACCCAGAGCCAGTAGATTGCCGAATGAAGGAAGTCCATACTGTCTGTTGAGTGTATTTATCGGTGCTATCTCGGGATTCATATATGCGATCTGGAAGCCCCCCAGGCCTCCGCCGCTTGATATTACTGCGGTGAGCAGTGCTATCTTTATCATATACACCTCCTTTTTGTACAAATTACTTTGTGATATAAAGTATAAAGTATTCTGTTCGAATTGTCAAGTTCCTTTTATAAGTTATTGTGGAACAGGTATTAATAAAAATATAAGGAGAGCATGTTTTTTTGTTTTTTAAAAACAGGTAATTTGAGGCTTGATTGTCAAGGAGATAGCATTTTGCAATTTTTGATATGGTATATATCAATCATGGAGCTTTATATATGCTCATGTAAAAAAAATGTTATGAGCGAGTTTTTATGCCGTATAGAAGTACTTTAAGCAGAATCTCAATCTTTTTTTTGATTGCATTGTAACCCTCAAGCAGTACGGAGGTTTGTTCCATGCCGCGCAGAGCGAGTTGTATACCTTCTGTCAATGTTTCAATATCTTCTATATCAAATACTTTTAGAAGTGCTCCCTTTTTAAGTATTGAGCGGAGGATTTCCGCTTCGCGGTTTTCCAGTAGTTTCTTTTGTTCCTGAACAAAATCAAAATGCCTGATATAATTGTCTTTCATTATGGCATATATGTTGCTGAGTTTTAGTATAAGCCTCATGCGTTCGACTGAAAACACCCTTAATTTGTCCTCAGGACTCTCTACACTGTCAACTGCCTTCTTGAGTTGTAAAGAAAAAATGTCAACCTCTTTTTTTATAACCTCTTTGAACAGGTCTTTCTTGTCTTTGAAATAGTAGTACAAAAGGGGCTTCTTGATGTTCAATGCTTCGGCTATATCGATCATAGTAGTTTTGGAAAATCCGAAATGTCCAAAAACCTTTCTTGAAATATTAATTATTGTTCCCCTTCTTTTGTTTCTGGATTTCTTTTGCATAACTAAATTATAAATCATTATAAATGAAACATCAATGTCTTTTGCATAATGGAAGCAAAGCTGGTGTTTGAAATTGTCTGTTTATTGCTGTATAATATTAAAATAATGAATACAGAACAGCAAATCACGTCGCTTTCCGAATTTATTCAAAATGCACATAGCATTTTCGTTATGACAGGAGCGGGTATAAGCACTGAGAGCGGGATTCCTGATTTTAGAAGCAATACAGGCATATACTCTCAATACCCTGAAATTGTTTTTGATATTGATGTTTTTTACAAGGACCCGAATGTGCTTTACAGTTTGATGTTTAAATTATTCCCTCTAATCCGAAATGCAAAGCCCAATACAGCGCATATATGTCTGAGAAAATTAGAAGATGCTGGTAAGATTGCCATAATAGCCACGCAAAATATAGATATGCTACACGAAAAAGCGGGATCTCGCAGAATTGCCAATCTGCATGGCTCTCTGGCCACGGGCACATGTATAAAATGCGGAGAAAAATACGATTTTTCCTATATGGCGAACTTTGTTGAGCGGAAAGAGATTCCCAGATGCAAATGTGGCGGGGTGATAAGGCCGGATTTTGTGTTTTTTAAAGAGCCTTTGCCTATGGATGCAATACAGCGCACAGAAAATGCCGCAAAAAAAGCTGACTTAGTCATTGTTTTGGGCTCAACCCTGCTGATATATCCAGCCGGTCAACTTCCATTACTTGCGGTGACAAGAGGAGCCCCACTTGCAATTATTACAAAAGGTCCCACATCGCTTGACAACTATGCTAATTTAAAAATAGAAGCTGATATCGGAGAAGTTTGTAATGGTCTTATGCAAAGATTAAATCTTGAGTAATTTTACATTCTTGTCAGAGATGCTTTTTTTACATTTAAAGTCTTTGTGCTTAAAATTGGGTCAAATCCGTTTTTATGGAAAAAGACTCTCTTTTTCCCGAGCAAGGACTCCTGCTTAAGTATGTTATAAAACAAATAAGTGCCTGGTTTTATGGATGATGCCTCTTTATTCTCTGATAGGAGATAAACAAAGGAAGAGGAATCATAGCTGAATACAAGCGCTCCTGCAACAGGCCAGCCATCGGCAAAAAACGTGTAGATTCTTGCCCAATCACTGCGGGAGAAAAGTGCTGTGACATCACGTAAAAAGGCCTCTTCCCCCACTGATAGGGATTCTTTATTTGTCAATGAAAACACGCCGTCAAGGGCATTGTTTATACGGGATTTCTCCTGTACAACCTGAATGTTCCCATTTACTTCTCTGGGGATTTTCTTCATCAATTTCAAAACCCTGTCCCTTTTTTTTCCCTTTTCTCTGTAAATCGTTTTTTCTAAATTCTCATCAATTTCAATATAGCTAATCTGTCCGACAATTTCCTTTTGAAAATTTGCATTTGCTTTGTTTGCAGATTGTTCCATTGCCCAGAGTGTTGATGAAGTTTCAAGAATTCTTGGAAATACTACATGTTTGAATTTATTCAGCAGATTATTAAATATAAAAACTTTCACACCAGGGTCAGCAACTATATCTGTCAAGGCACGCTCTAATTCGGCATTTACCGTTGTTGCACACTCTCTCTCGGATTCAATGGACAGCGGTATAAATCCCTTTATGTTTTGATTTTCTTTAACCTTATAAAATTCAAACTCACCTTTAACCCCAAAGTAATCGTAAGACAGGAAAACCCAATGTGGGGTTAGAAATATCATTCTGTCAGTTGTGCTGTCCAATAGAGACAGCCATGCCTCCCTATCATCCCAGATGGAAATAGGGTCAGAGATTTTTTCTATATCATACTTTATCTTGGCCATCTTATTACCTCCAGCTTTACTTTTGCCACTCCTTTTGCTATTATACCCAGCCTGCGGGCAGCTCCGTAAGAGAGGTCAATAATTCTCCCCTTTCTGAAGGGCCCTCTATCATTAATTCTTACAATAACGCTTCTACCTGTTTTAAGGTCGGTTACCTTGACAATGGTACCAAATGGTAACTTTCTGTGTGCAGCGGTAAAGGCATTGGGCCTGAAAATTTCACCAGAAGACGTTTTTCTCCCCGCAAACTCCTTACCGTAATATGAAGCATAACCGACCTGTATCCAAGTTCCCTGATAATGGTACTCTGAACAGGTTGATAAAAATATAATTATTGGAATAGCTACTAATTTAAGATTAAGAAATTTAAAGTTTCGCACTGTTAATTATATACTGCAAAATACACGGACTGTCAAGTGCTAATTTTTAAAATGTAACTGATTCCTGCAACCCAAGCCAGAGCCCTGTTTTGAGCTAACTATTTAACCCTGGTTTATTTGAAAAGTATTTGTTGACTAAGCTTTACGCTTACCTTAAAATTTAAAAACTATGAGAGTATTTAAATATATTGCAATTGTGCTGTTGTTGTTAAATGCAGGTTGTTTTATGGGCACACTTGAAACAGGTAAAACAATGGGCAGGGGAGTTGCCGGTTCAAGTATATATATCAATATTCCCACTTATCTGTCACAGAAAGATAGAGATAGAGCTGTACAGCTGAATGAAAATAAACCCCTTCCCAATATAGGGGGGAATATAAAAATCGGGGCAACGGATTTTCTTGATGCAGGGCTGCAGTTCGAAATGTATGGGTTAGGTCCATTTCTAAAAATTGGTATTCTGCAGAAGAAAATACATTATAGATTTGCTCACAGGCGATATAGGTCACCAATTGATGCGGCAATCATGCCTTATCTGTATTACACTTTTAATGGAGATTGTTTAACAGGAGGAGGCATGGCCCTTCTTTCTTTTGACCTCTCTGATTATGCCACAATGGGTATGGGAGGTAAAATCTTCTATGCACCGGATTTTTACAGCCTGCCGCATAAGTCTGACCCTATAAAATATCCGTTGAGCCTCAAGATATTTAAAGAGGCCTTTTTTGATATGGTTATCTATTTTGAGGGCGCGCAGGGTTTGTACGGAGCAGATAGAACCGGCATAGGTTTTTCATTTTCTTATCCGCTGCAAGCTGATTTCAGAACGGTAAATATGTCAATGGGGTTGACGGGTGGCCCAAGGGCTACATTGTCTCTATTATCGGCTCTACTGGGCAGTCTTTAGTTTTTTATAACAAAGGAGAGGCTTATTGTGAAAGATTATGATGTAATTGTAATAGGAGCGGGCTCTGCTGGATATGCAACTGCCATACGTTCTGCTCAGCAAAAGAAAAAGGTCTTGTTAATTGATGAGGATAGAGCAGGCGGCGTATGCCTGAATTACGGCTGTATTCCAACAAAAACTTTATTATATGCAGCAAAAACTTATAGAAATGCAAGGCAGGAAACAAGGTTTGGCATTAGTTTTGGGGATGTAAAAGTGAATTTAGATAAATTGCATAAATGGAGATGGGAAACGTCTGACAGACTGGTAAGAGGACTTCAGCTGCTGTTCAGAAAATATGGCATTAAGCAGTTAAAGGGACATGCGGAAATTCTTGATAATAAGAAAGTTAAAGTGAATGAAAATAGTTATAGCACTGATTATATTGTCGTAGCAACGGGTTCTCGTCCGATAAGTATTAAAGGATTTGAATTTTCCAGCAATGTGTGGAGCTCAAAACAGGCACTTGAAATTACACATATACCTGATACTCTGACCGTAATAGGAGGGGGCGTAATAGGTGTGGAAATCGGCTCAATATTTGCAGTTTTTGGCTCAAAAGTGACGATTGTTGAAATGATGCCGGTAATTTTACCCAATTTTGACATGGAAACTGCAAAGATTATGATAAGACAGCTAAAAAGATTGGGTATTCAGGTCTTCACCTCATCCAGAGCTGTTTCCTATAACAATGGAGAGGTTACAATTGAAACGCCGTCTGGTTTAAAAAATATTGAAAGCGAAAAAGTGCTTGTAGCTGTTGGCAGAATTCCAAACAGTTCAGTTGTAAAGAATATCGGACTTGAACTTATAAAACATGCCATTAAAACAGATGAGTACAGAAGAACCAGCATAGATAACATATTTTCCGGGGGAGATGTGATAGGGGGAAAGCTGTTAGCGCATAAGGCACACAGAGACGGAATGATAATAGCTGATGTAATAGCGGGTAGAGAGCCCAAAGTGGAGTTTGTAATACCTTCGGTGGTGTATGGAATTTGTGAAATGGTTTCCGTGGGATTGTCCGAAGAGGAATTAACAGAGCGCGGTATAAAGTATAAAGTCGGGAAATTTCCATTTGCAGCAAATGGGCGGTCACTTACAATGGAAAGTGTAGATGGTTTTGTCAAGATTCTCGGGGAAGAGGGAACGGATAAAATTATGGGCATCCATATAATTGGAAAGGGTGTATCTGAATTGTCTGGTGAGGTTTCACTTGCCCTGCAGCAAAAATTAAGGGTAAAAGACTTGAGTGAATGTGTCCATGCACACCCCACACTTTCCGAAGCTATTATGGAAGCTGCGGAAAATTACTATAAAAGAGCGATACATATTTTGAATTGAGTTTACTTTCCTATACAGAATTTATTGAATATGGCATTCAATATTTCTTCGGGAAGATTACCGTATCCAAAGATTTCATTTAATGATTTCAGTGCCTCATTTATATGAAAGCTGACGAGTTCGGGTTCTTTATTGTTGTTGAAGAGTTTTAGAGATTCCAAGAGGTCAGAGATAACGGTTTGAAGAAGAGCCGTTTCTCTGTTGTTCAACATATAACTGTCTTCACTGCTGTAATAAGTTTTAATAAGCTCTGCTATTTTTGATATAAGCAGGTCAATACCTTTTCCCGTCAATGCTGAAACAGGGATTATTTCAGCCTCAAGGTGATTCAGCAAGTCCTGACCTGCAAGGTCTGTTTTGTTCAGTACAAATAAAGAAGGCACATTGATACCGTTATAAAAGTTTTTCTCAGCATTGCTTATACCTCTCGATGCATCGGAGACAAACAATACAATATTAGCACTGGAAAGAGCTTTTTTTGAGAATTCAATCCCTATTTTCTCCACAAAGTCGCTGGTTTCTCTATGCCCTGCAGTGTCATGGAGACGCACGGGTATACCTTCTATTGAAATTTCTTCCTGGATGATATCACGTGTGGTACCCTCATAGGGCGTTACAATTGCTCGTTCGTATCCCAGAATAGCATTAAACAAACTGGATTTACCTACATTTACTCTACCTATGATTGCAATGTTAATGCCGTTTTTTATAAAAAGTCCCTGCTCTGCCCTTTCTAACATATTCCCTGCTTTTTCAATAACATCCTCAAGAGATGTCCTGAACTTGTTTCTATCAAGCTGGCCGGTATCTTCCTCAAATTCTATATATGCCTCCAAATCAAGCAGTATATTGTTTATCTGTTCAAAAATCGGTGCAAATTTTTCTCTTAGCTTACCTGTGATTTTTTCCAGCGATTTTTGGTACTGTAGTTCTGTTTTGGCTGAAATTATTTCATTCACCGCCTCTGCCTGAAGCAGGTCTATTTTACCGTTTAAAAATGCTCTTTTTGTAAATTCACCTTTTACTGCAAGTCTTGACCCCTGTGCAATTAACTCATTAAGAATCTTCCCCGGCACTATGTATCCTCCATGTGTGTGTATTTCAATCACATCCTCTCCTGTATAGGAATTCGGTGATTTGAAATAGAGAATAATTCCTCTGTCAATCAGCCTGCCTGTGCTGTCAAAAAGATCTCTAAGGTAAGCCCTTCTCGGGGATAACGGCGATTGGTCTTTGAATAGTTTTCTGGCAATATATAATGCTTTGCTGCCGCTTATTCTTATGACAGCAATTCCACCCCTGCCCGGGGGTGTGGAAATGGCACAAATAGTGTCCCTCAAAATTCTTTAGGAGCAATAACAAAAATTGTGTGTGGTTCTTTTCCCACAGTTCTTAAAACAACACCTTTCTCTTTTTTGAGTGCATCTTTAACTATACGTATATCCATCTCACTCAGGTAATCAAGGCTCATTTCCTTACCTGTTTCTTTGACTCTCTTTGCAGTGGCTATGATTTTGTTTATCAGTAGTTTTCTTTTTCTCTCCAGGTATCCACTGATATCAATGGAAAGGTGCAAATCGGGATTTTTTCTTCTGATTATCAGTCCGAGAATGTAGTTTAGATGGCGGAGATTCTCACCGTTTTTTCCTATAAAGGCAGCATCATATTTACGAGTTGTTATGTTTACATAGTAGCGCTTCTGTTTCGGAACTATTCTCAATTCAGGCTGCACGCCCAAAAAACCAAAGAATTCCTTTATGACACTCTCAATTAGCTCTACCTCTTCAATATTCAAAAATATCCTGATGCGGCATGGCCGTCTGCCTCTTTCACCTTTATCGATTATAACATAACGAAAGGGGCGTTCTGACAATTCAATTTCGTTTTTTGCTTTTTCTACGGCCTCTCCGACTGTTGGAGCCTCCACATCTATAAATCTTTGTTCTGTAATCATTTTTCGCTTACCTCCACTCTCTTAATTAAATACATTTCAAAAATACTAAAAATATTGTATGCAAACCAGTAGAGTACTATACCGGAGGGTAGCGACAGGAATATTATGACGAGAAAGATTGGCATAAAAATGGTCATCATACGCGATTGCGTGTCCCCGGTTCCGCTTTGCAGTTTGGACTGAAAATAACTTGTTATTCCCATTAGTATAGGTAGAATGTAATACGGGTCTTTAACAGATAGATCTTTTATCCAGAAAAGGAATGGGGCATGTCTTAAGTCAATAGTTATACGCAGGATTTTGTACAATGCCCAGAATATGGGCAGCTGTATAATCATTGTCAGACAGCCGGAGAATGGATTCACATTATGCTCTTTGTATAGATTCATGATCTCTTTCTGAAGTCTTTGAGGGTCATTTTTATGAATTTTGTTTAGAGCATCTATTTTGGGTTTTAACTCCTGCATTTTTCTCATAGACCGAAGACCCTTGAAAGTAAGAGGGAAAAATACGATCTTCATTAAAAAGGCGAAAACTATGATTGCCCAGCCGTAGTTAGGTATAAAATTGTGAATAAATCTTAAGATATACAGCAGTGCCTTTGAGAATGGTGCAATGACGGACATACCAAAATCATAGGTTTTATCCAATTTATAGCCCAATTTTTTGAGCATAAAATAATCAATGGGCCCTGCATAAATATTGAAAACTTTAAGTGAATCGCTTGTATTAACAGACATATAAGGTGTATTGTTGATAATATCAAACCTGTATGTGCCGATATGTTTTGGGTTGTTTAAAATTGCAAAGAGAAAATACTTGCTTTTAATGCCACAGTAAGCAACATCATCAAAAGAACCTTTAAATTTCTTTTTATCAAGCTTTGTAATTTTAACCTTGTTTAGCTTATCAGTGTACGAGATAACATCATTCTGGGAGCGCTCCTCTTTGATATTTTTGGCATCGAGGTGCAGATTCCCCTCTGCCTCTACCTTTCCAGACATCGGGCCTGAATAATAAAAATGTATAATATAGCTGGATGCGGAAAATACATACACTTTTTTGTTCCCATTATTTGCTATGAACACAATGGAATCCGACCTGTCATTTATACTTAGTTTTGCGGGGTTGGCACTGTAAATCAGTGTATCTGTGGATATATAATTGGCATAAGTGGTATCAAGAAGGTCAGTATGATACTTTTTGAGATATAGGCGAGAAATAGCGCCGTTACTGTTGAATTTAGCTATGACAAGCGGTGTTTCAACCAAAGCTGCGTTCTTGTATTCCAATCTGGATTTGGTTCCCGGGTTTTGCTGTTGCATGGGCTTTTGCGGGGCCGTATTTGAGCTCACCTCCGCCTTATGTTCCTGTGTGTTAACAGGTGCATTCTTTTTCATGAAAAATATCTGCCACACAACGATAAACAGAAAAATTACAATAAAACTTATGAACAGATTTTTGCTGGCAGATTGGTTGTTATCCATAGTGCAATTACTTCAGCGGGTCGTATCCGCCTTTTGATAGGGGATTGCATCTCAAAACTCTAAATCCCGCTTTAATGCCACCTTTGAATATGCCGTATTTTGAGATTGCCTGTATAGAATACTCGGAACATGTTGGATAGAACCTGCATGTGGAGGGCAAGAAAGGAGATATGAACAGTTTATAACCTTTTATCAGAAGAATTGCTGATTTGACTGCAGCCTCTCCAATTTTTCTGTAAATTTTAGAAAGTTTGCTTTGATGGACGACCAATCCGCTTTTAGAAGTGTTCTGTTCCCTATAAAAACTATGTACAGATTTTTGGGCAACTTCGATTCGTATAATCGGATAAGCGCTCTCAATCTCCGTTTCACTCTGTTTTTCTGGGGTTTTATGCGAATGTCGCGTGTGGCTGCCACGGCTATTTTCAGGCTTTCCATTCTTGTGAAATAAACGGTGAAATATACTGTATGCAGGCGCTGACCTTTCGAAAATACCTCCCGTATTTCTCTGCCTCTCAGCGTTCTTAAACTCAAACTGCAAGCCGTGTCCTACCTTTTGACCTTCTTCTATTTATGACCCTTCTGCCTGCCTTGCTTTTCATGCGCACTCTGAACCCGTGCGTTCTTTTTCTTTTTGTTCTTGAAGGTTGATAAGTCCTCTTTGTACCTTTCATAAGTTCCTCCTTTGGAATAACAACATTGGGTGATGGAGGAGTTGAACCTCCGACCTCTTGCATGTCAAGCAAGCGCTCTAACCACCTGAGCTAATCACCCTGTGATACAATAAAATTTTAAGGCAATTAAGACGTACATTCAATATAAGCCCTTCTTTAAAAATGGAATCCGCAACTTTATAACCATGTCCCTTCTATACCTATGTTGTGCATTTTTAGGTTATATTTTGATTATCCGCAAGGACTATTTTATCCTTTAAATGTTATAAGGAGGTGAAAAATGGCAACTGCCGCCATTGTGGTAATCGGGTTTGTTATTTATATTGTGTTCTATCATACCTATGGAAAAACACTTCAGAATAAAGTTGTAAAAGCAGATAATTCAAATGAAACCCCCGCTCACAGGTTGTACGATGGTGTAGATTACGTTCCTGCTGTCAATAAGTGGGTGCTCTTTGGCCATCATTTCGCTTCCATAGCCGGAGCTGCACCTATTGTGGGTCCTGCAATAGCCCTTGCATGGGGATGGCTTCCTGCATTACTGTGGATATGGTTCGGAAATGTCTTTATCGGAGCAGTACATGATTATCTTGCTATGTCCGCATCAATAAGGAATGATGGAAAATCCATTCAATGGGTTGCAGGTAAACTCATGAGTAAAAGGACAGGCTATATATTTGAACTATTTATACTTTTCACACTTATCCTTGTTATCGCAGCATTTTCTGCCATAATAGGGAATATCTTTGTGAAAGTGCCCGCTGTTCCCACTGCATCGGGCCTTTTTATGATTGATGCGCTTATAACAGGATTTCTTATGTACAGAGTCAAGCTTAATTTCACTCTTTCCACTGTTGTGGGGCTTGTGCTTTTGTTCTTTTCAATCTGGTTTGGGTTGAAGCTCCCTATATCTCTCGGCTATCACTCATGGCTGCTTATCATATTTATTTACATTGTTATTGCCTCTGCTTTACCAGTGTGGATTTTGTTGCAGCCCAGGGATTATTTGAATGCATATATACTGTGGTTTGGTCTTTTACTTGGAGGTATAGCTCTTTTGTTCGTATTTCGTAAAATAAATCTTCCAGCTTATACAGCTTTTTCTGCCCCAGTTATAGAGGGTAAACCTTCTCCCTTCTGGCCGTTGATTCCACTGATTATAGCATGCGGCTCTCTATCCGGATTCCATGCTATAGTGGGTTCGGGCACAACCTCAAAGCAAATTGACAAAGAAACAGATGCACTGCTTATCGGCTATGGAGGCATGTTTACAGAGGGCTTTTTGTCCACAATTGTAGTTGCGTCAATAGGTGCTTTTGGTGCTGTGGTGCTGGGAAACGGTATTATAAAGGTACTGCACAATCCCATAGCATTTTCCAGAGCCTATCTGCCTGCAATAAAATCCGTTGGGGGACCTGTTGGCATATTTGCAAAGAGCTATGGCGAGGCTGTCAGTCGTGTTTTCCGTATTAACAAACATGTGATAGTTGTCTTTGCATCTCTGTGGGTTTCCGCATTTGCACTCACCACACTGGATACGACCAACAGAATAGGCAGATATGCTGTAAATGAACTCACAGAACCATTGAGAGGCAATTTAATACATAAAATCATAACGAACAGATGGGTGGCATCCATAATTCCGGCATCCATAGGCATATGGATGGCATGGGCTGGTGCATGGCATATAATATGGCCTGCCTTCGGAGGAGCAAATCAGATGCTGGCATCAATTGCACTTCTCACAGTTACAATATGGGTAAGTAAAGAATTAAAAGTGGCTGCAAAATATACGTATTATGTACTTATTCCCGCTGTGTTTCTCTGGATAACGGTAACCTTTGCCCTTATATGGTATCTTGGGGTAGCGGTTCCCGATTATTTATCAAAGAGTAAGGCACAGGCACTGACGCTGGGTGGATTTGTAGTAATAATGCTTATTCTTAATTTTATACTGCTTGCAGATTTTATAAAACATATGCGCAGAAAGAATTGAATTTATTTGAGATTATCAGGATTTATCTGAAGGGAACGGCTACAGAGTATATTGATGCGGAAACGAATGAACTTGAAAAATTGTTTGCATTTTTACTTTTTGCACCGCTTCTCGGATATCCAATGCCCACTACAATGACTGCCATGAGGCTTCTGCCATATACATCTCATGAGCTTGAGCTATCACTCAATATATTCAGAGATTCCGATGATATGTTCGGAAAAATTGCTGGTATGTTCGATATAGATTAATGGTCTATTTTATTGTTGGGAAAGGAGGCACAGGCAAATCGAGTATATCTGTCGCCCTTTCTATATTTCTATCAAGAAGAGAAAATGTAACGCTCGTTTCTATTGACCCGGCTCACAATATCAGGGATATAGTGGGCACAAACATTTTAAACAATGTGAAAATTTATGAGCCTGATATTGAGAAGGAAATAGTTAACTTTAACAGGCATTTGACAGAAGAAATGAAAGCCAATTTTTTCAAATATTTAACCGTATTTAATAGAGAGGATATCGTTGACACATTGCGATATTCCCCGGGTACTGAAGAATATATTATTCTCAGTATTGTGGCGAGATTTATGGAAGATACAACATCAACTTTAATTTTTGATACACCGCCTACAGGATTATTTCTAAAAATACTCGGTCTTTTGAAAAGCGAGCTGATATGGCTTGACAGACTTATTTCAATAAGAAAAAGCATAGCACAGAGGAAATCCATAAAAAATGATGTTATTTTGAAAAATCTGCAGAAACAAAGGCGGGAAATGGAAGAAATCGATAGGGTGCTTCATTCGGAACAAACAGTTTTTGTGCCCATATCCCTTTGTAATGAGCTTTCATATCTTGAAACGGACAGAATAATCAAGCAGCTTGCATCCTGGCAGTATCACATTCCCTTTGTGTTAATCAACAGGCAGACGGAATGTACGTATAAATTCAAAAAAGCGCTTAAAATAGAAGAGGAAAAAGGTACCCCGTTTGAGATAAGCCGGCAGATTGCCCGGGAACTGTCAAACTTGGGTATATAAAGCTATTGAAAAACTGACCTTTTGAGTTTTTAAACGAGGTCTTGACCAATAAAATACTTTGCTATATAATTCTAAAGCCTAAATAAGGAGGATATTATGTATACTGTATTGATGATAAGCCTATTGAGCTTTTGGCATATAGTTAATTTTTCTCAGCAAGCCAGACTGTCCAGAGACAATAAAATAAATGTTAATGAAATGATAAAAGTTGATTTTGACGGTGAGCAAAGACATGGTATATATAGGTACATACCGCGTTCTTTCAGAGGTCATCCGATTCATCTCAAATTTAGAAACATCATAAATACGACCACAGGTCGAAGTGTTTATAAAAAAAAGAGGGGCATAAAGAATATAAAGGTAAGAATTGGAGATCCGTATTCCTATGTCACGGGAATTCAGAAATATAAAATTGATTATGCCATGAGCTATGCGGTTTTTGATACCGCAGATGTGCAGCGCCTTGTGTGGAATGTCACGGGAAATGGATGGGGAACATCCATAGACCATGTAAAATACAGTCTTATTTTACCGCAGAACGTAAAACTTATTGATAATGTCTCCTGTTTTACAGGCAGATATGGCTCTGTAAAGGAAGATTGCCTCTGCCAGAGAACAGATAATGGTATCGTATGTGAGACCACTAAAAGACTCTCTCCTTATGAAGGGCTTACCGTTCTTGTTGATTTCCCTGCAGGCTCAATTAAAACACCTGGCGCTTTGTTGAAATTATGGTGGAAGATAAGTCTATTCTGGCCGTTATTAATTCCCATAATAGTTTTCGTGCTTATGTATCGTAAATGGAGAAAATATGGACGTGACCCCAAACTCGGGCCTGTTACAACACTGTATGCTCCTCCAGCTGATTTAACACCCATAGAGGCTGGAACAATAATAGATGAATTTGTAAATTCAAGGGACTTAACATCCGAGATTCTTTATCTTGCATTAAATGGATACATAAAAATTGAGGAAATTCCATCACAAAAAGATTATATTATAACTAAGCTCAAAGATTGTGACGAGCATGTTTCAGATTTTGACCGGAAAATTGCGAACGGAATTTTTGACCTTGGTTCACTTGATGACCTGAAGAAAAATCTTGAAAAAAAGGCAGCAAAAGATGAGAAGATTGCAGATTTGCTAAATAGGCTTTCCAATGATGAAAAACATTATGAAATAGTGGCTCTTTCCAGTTTGAGATACAAATACTATACTATCTTTAATGAAGTTAAAGATAAGGTGTACAAAGGCCTCGCCCAAAGGGGATATTTTGCGGGAAATCCAAAGGCCGTGAGAGATAAGTATACGTTTTTGGGATGGATATTCATATTTCTATCTATGTTTTCACCTATGTTAATGATGTTTGTTTCGCTCATCACAGTGCTTATTTTAGCGCTTGCATTGGCTATGTCCGGGGCCATTCTTCTGATTTTTGGGAGATATATGCCCAGAAAAACCAAGAAGGGCGTTGAGGCGCTCAGAAAGGTTAGAGGACTTCTGGATTTTATTCATAGGGTGGAATATGACAGGCTGAAAAAATTTGCCATGGAAAAGCCCGAAATGTTTAAAAAGATTTTGCCTTACGCAGTAGCATTTGGTGAAGAAGCAAAATGGGCCAGGGTTTTTGAAGAGGTTTATAGTGTGCTGCAGGAACAAGCCGGGCTGAATACGGTTTACATCAGTGGAGGATTTGGGGCAATGGTGTCAAGTATGGGGGCAAATGCCACATCTTCTCCATCATCTTCGGGTTCATCTGGCTCTGGTGGGGGTTTTTCAGGAGGCGGTGCAGGTGGAGGTGGAGGTGGTGCATGGTAATTCCTCCTCTGTTTTCGAAGCTTTACTCATGTTAAAAACCCGTGTAAAGTTTCAGTTTAAGTAATTTATACCTTTTTTATAAATGCTGTGTCGGATTTGTGTGCTCTATTTACCGTGAATGAGTTAAAATACAGGTTTATGCAGATGTACAATGGTAATAATGTAAGTTGTAAGCAGTATAAGAAGCATCAGCCCGGATTCTTTTCCTATTTTCCTGTCGGATACCATAAAGGCAATAAGTAATGAAAGCAAAAATAGGAATGAAAAATCAAAATATATACTTACGGAACTGACCTTTAAACCGGAAATAACCGAGGCGGTTCCGAGAACAAGTAATATATTGGTTATATTCGAGCCAATGACATTGCCGATGGCCAATTCATTCGAGCCGTGCAACATGGCCACTATTGAGACAAAGAATTCAGGAGCGCTTGTGCCAAATGCTGCAACGGTTGCGCCTATTACCCATTGGCTTATATGCAGGCTTTTCGCAATCGTTACACTGCTTGTTACAAGATATTTACCACCGAAATACAAGAAAATAATCCCGCCTGTGAGAAATAATAAGGCAACTGGCAGAGAATAATTCGGCAGGGTTGACACATCTTCAATTAGGCCCGTATCTTTTTCATGCAGCAGCCAAACAGTGTAAGCTATAAAAGATATTAGCAGGAAAATTCCGTCTAACCTTGAGATTCTACCGTCAAACATAACTACGAATAAAAGCACCAGTGACGAAAGAAACGGGGGAATATCCCTTTTAAATATATCTCTCTTTGAAACGAGCGTAAAGAGCAGTGCGGTAGAACCCAGTACAAGCCCTATATTGACAATATTTGACCCTATAACATTGGAAACAGAGATTTGGGGTTTGCCCTTATATGAGGCATAAGAGCTTGTAACCAGTTCCGGTAGGCTTGTTCCAAGAGCAACAACTGTTGCCCCTATAGCATACTGCGGAATGTGGAACAGCCTTGAAATGGATGTGCCTCCGCGCACAAACGCAGATGCACCTGCGTACAGGAGAATCATGCTGAAAATCAGTAAGAATATTGTGGTCATTTGTTAAACGAAATGAGGTCAAATATACAATGGCATGTGTCCTTATCGGTAATTTTATTCTTTTCTATACGGACAAATCCTGTATCAGGGGCAAGTGTTATGATCTGCGTGCATTTTTTAGTCAATGTATCATTGCCTGCATATATAAAATAGTTGTTTTTTATGGTTAATATGTAGCGAGCGGCTTTTTTTGAATACGCTATGCTGTAATCTCTCTTAAAATATATATTCATACCCTGAGAAGTAAGGTAGTTGGTGTAATTCACGTTATCTCTGGCACCATTGGTGAGTGGATATATGATAAACGGATATTCTCTGTTTTCCAGTATCAGAGAAGACTCCCCGGTGGTGTAAGTTGTGATAAAATTGATTTTAATTTCATCAGGGGATTTAACAAGAGTGATCGGGTTGCCAAGAAAATTTGTGTATACTGCTGTGTCTCCGGCTGATAGAGAAGAATCTCCAATCCATGTGATATTGGCCGTATCCCCGCTCCCTATGACAAATGTCCAGGAGCTACCCTGATGAATGGGCATATAGTCAGAATACAATGAGGGGCTATTTGTATATTTGCTGCAACCGAAAATAAAGAACAAAAATAATAAAATAACCTTCTTCATTGTTTCTATTTTAAAGATTGTTGAGAGTACAAACAAGGTTTGCTCTTTTACAAATCACGAAGCACATAAATATTCATTCAAGTTTATTTTACAATTAGGATGGGCTTTGGGCTTATATGTACAAGTTTTTCAGTAACACTACCCAGAAAAGCTCTTTCAAAAGCTGTTTTTCCCTTACCGGGCATGGTAATCAAAGAAATATCTGCATCCTCTGCAAAATCCACTATCTCGGAGGCAGGGTCTACCCCAAGTGCAACATTATAAGATGTCCCTTCAATGGCAAAATTCTCCATCATTGTTTTCAATACGTTTTGCTTGACTGTTTCAATATCTATATCCGAAAGGTTTAATTGAATGGCGGATTCTCCTGTTTCAAAGGGCAGTATCTCAACTACATTAAGAGCATACAATTTTAAGTTGAACACATGCTTCAAATCGGATACATATTGACGTAATTTCTCAATATTCTCAGAAAGGTCCAGAGGAATGAGAATGGATTTGAGGTTAAGTTTTTCAGTGCCTTTCTGAATTAAAATGGTATGTTGAGCCTTTCTTATAACTTTTAAAGGAGATACCGAAAGGCCATGTAGTTTTTTTCTCATACCGAGGATTGTAAGGTCTACCTCAGCCTCTTTTTTTAGGATTTCCAGATACGGTTTGCCTTGAGTGAAAAATGCTTCAATTTTAATACTTGATTGTTTGTACGAGTTTACAATGTCATTGAGTTTTTGCTCGGCTTTATCCGAGAGTTCCATTATCCTGGCTTCAAGCTCGGATGGATTATCAAAAAAGCTGGCATAAAAGGAAAGGTCCTCGGGAAAGGCGTGCATAACAACTATTGTCCCATCTTCCTCCACAAAATCAATGGCTGTGTCGATGGCATTTACCGCTTCCTCGGAAAAATCTATGGGCACGAGTATCTTTCTAAACATATTACCTCCTTCGTAAAATCGCAGATGCTAATATAACGCTTAAATTATAAACTCAAAGCTCAAATCATGCAATAAATTAACTTCTTACCAGTCTTAAATTTCATTCCTGTGAAATGTTAGCAGTTCCCTTTAAGTTTTATGATTGCTATTTTGCATAGTATGTATTTATATGCTTTTAAAAACGTATTTCAAAAGCACGCACATCCCCTGCATTGCTTGATTAATCAACTATTTTATCATAAAATTATAAACATGAAAAAGTTATGGTCGCCCTGGAGAATGGAATACATATTGCATACGCAAAAGGAACCGGGATGTCTTTTTTGCAATGTCCAGCAAAAGAAGGATGAAGAGGCTTTTATTTTGAAGAGGGGAAAACTGAGTTTGGTTATGCTCAACCTTTTTCCTTACAATCCAGGGCATTTAATGGTTGCCCCTTACAGACATATTGCCCGATTCTCGGATTTAACAGAAGGTGAAATAAGAGAAATATGGAGGTTTACGGCCCTGTCCGAATCGGTCCTACGAGAAATTGCCCATCCTGATGGATTTAACATTGGAATTAATATTGGAAAGTCCGCGGGAGCCGGGTATGACGGACATATACATGTTCATATTGTGCCGCGCTGGAATGGTGATACCAATTTTATGCCCATTGTTGGAGAAACCAAAGTTATACCCGAAGGTATAGAGATGACATATAAAAAACTCAAGCCTTTGTTTGAAAGTATTAAATGAAGTTTTCAAATATTGAAGATGCCCTATTGGATATAAAACAGGGGAAGATTGTTATAGTTGTTGATGATGAGAACAGAGAGAATGAAGGTGATTTCATAGTCGCAGCTGAGAAAGTAACCCCGGCGCATATAAACTTCATGGCAAAGGAGGGCGGAGGGCTTATCTGTATATCTCTCAGCGAGAAAAGATTTGCAGAATTGGAACTTGATATGCCTGTTAAGAATACTGCCAAACACGGCACAAATTTCGGTGTGCCAATTGATGCTGCAAAGGGAACGAGCACAGGGGTATCGGCGTTTGACAGAGCATTTACAATTAAGCTTGTAACAGAGGAATCTGCAAAACCAGAGGATTTCGCAAGACCGGGGCATGTATATACACTTAAAGCGCTTGATGGCGGAGTCTTGAGAAGAGCGGGACACACAGAGGCATCCGTGGACCTTGCGAGGCTTGCTGGACTTTATCCTGCAGGTGTTCTGTGTGAAGTTATGGATAAGAACGGAACAATGGCAAGACTGCCCAGGTTGATGGAGATTGCCAGTGAATTCGGGCTTAAAATAATCACCATTAAAGACCTTATAAGTTATGAAATAAAGAGAGAAAAGCTTGTAGATAGGTTTACAGAGGCAAAATTGCCGACAAAATACGGCACCTTTAAACTCGTTGGATACAAAGAAAAATTGACAGGGCTCATTCATGTTGCACTGGTTAAGGGTAATGTCAGGGGACAGGAGAATATCATGGTAAGAGTGCATTCTGAGTGCTTGACAGGAGATGTCTTTGGTTCGAAGAGGTGTGATTGCGGAGACCAATTGCACACGGCTATGATGATGGTTGAGAAAGAGGGCAGAGGTGTGATTCTGTATATGCGGCAGGAAGGTCGGGGTATAGGGCTTGAGAATAAACTAAAGGCTTATGCACTGCAGGATATGGGCTATGATACCATTGAAGCAAACGAAAAGCTGGGCCTGCCGGCTGATTTGAGAGATTATGGTATTGGTGCCCAGATATTACTTGACCTTGGTCTTTCGTCCATAAGATTGTTGACCAATAACCCTAAGAAAATAGTCGGTCTTGAGGGATATGGCCTTAAAATTAGTGAGAGGATTCCCATTATTATTAGTCCCAATGAGGTGAATTACTTTTATCTTAAAACAAAAAGGGACAAAATGGGACATATGTTGGGAGATTTAAAAGGGAAGTTCCCATATTCAAAGGAGTGAATTATGGAAAAAATAGGGAAACTTGAAAACACAAACAAAAAAATAGGTATTGTTGTTTCAAGGTTCAACAGTACAATAACAGAGAACTTACTGAAAGGAGCAATTGATGCATTGTTGCAACTGAAGTTCAAGCCCTCTCAGTTTGATGTATACAGAGTGCCGGGCTCGTTTGAAATTCCCGTTATTCTGAAAAACCTGCTCAGTACAGATAAATACGACGGATACATTGTTCTGTCCGCTGTAATACGTGGCGATACCCCGCATTTTGATTTTGTGGCCAGTGAGCTTACAAGGGGCATTGGAAGGTTGAGTCTCGACAGTGGCAGACCAATCAGTTATGGTGTAATCACTGCAGATTCAATGGAACAGGCCATAGACAGAGCAGGCGGTAAAATGGGCAACAGGGGAAGAGATGCTGCTCTTAGCCTTGTGGAAACCTTGAGCCTTTTGAATGGTATCTGAAGACGATTATATTTTCCTATACGGTGGAGAGCGAGCTCAATTTCTCATAAAATACAATAAAGCCAATAGTACATTTCATTCTCATTTAGGTGTACTTGAAATTCCACCTGACTTGAACTATGGTGATTTTCTGAAAACCAATACAGGCCATATATTTTACGTGCTCAAGCCAACCACTTCTGACCTTGTATTTAAGGTAAAGAGAACAACAACAATCATGTACCCTAAAGACATAGGTTATATCATCATGGAGAGTGGTATAGGTTTTGGTAGTAAGATTATAGAGTGCGGAACAGGCTCGGGTGCACTTACAATAGCATTGGCATCTGTGGTAGGAAAAAGTGGAAGAGTGTATTCATTTGAAAGAAGGCCTGAATTCCTGAAAAATGCACAGAAAAATGTGGAGAGGGCAGGTTTCTCTGATATTGTTGAATACTACAATCTTGATATTGCAGAGTCCTCGATTCCCGTAACATCGGCGGATGCAGCTGTAATAGATGTGCCTGAGCCGTGGAAGGTTGTAGGGAACTTGAAGCCTGCTTTAAATGGGGGAAGTACATGCGCATTTTTGTCCCCTAATATTGAACAGGTTCAATTAACAGTTAATGCACTGCGTGAAAATTCTTTTGTTCGCATAAGAACAGCTGAGATCTTTGAAAGAAAGATGCTGATAAGAGAAGGTAAGACAAGACCTGCGGAACGCATGGTTTCACATACAGGATATCTGACATTTGCAACGTCTGTCACATCGCCTTAATGTGCATATGCCCTGTTTTATACTGACATTTTAAGGGCTTCAATAACCTCTGGTGCGAATTTTATTCCGGACATTGCGTCCATTTCTCTGACCACGGTGTTTTTATCTTTGGGTCTTTGAAATTTTCTCGTAAGACTTGTGGCTGCCACGAATTCATCTGCAACTCCTATTATCTGAGAAATGATGTGAGGACTGGAAATACCTGCGGGGTAGCCAGAGCCGTCCAATCTTTCATGATGCTCTTCAACGTATTTTGCATATTCGTCAAGCCCGAAAACCCTGACTATGATACCACCATAAGATGGATGATACCGAAGACAATCTGATTCAACGTCAACAGGTTTTACGGGTTTGTTCAAAATATACCATGGTATGTAGAGCTTGCCGGCATCATGAAGAAGTCCTGCAAGATAAATTTTGTCCGTGTCTAAATAGGCGCCTGTTGTTCTATTATAATTCAGTGCTATTCTCTTTGACAATTCAGCAACACCTCTGGAATGGTCTTCTCCCATGTACCAGTCTTTTGCAAGTAGTTTGGAAAGAAGATAATCGAGTAATTCTTTGCCTTCGCTGGAGAAAACATTAATATATGGTGTTTGCATGGCAAGAACAACAATAATAGTGTCTATTATTTCTTTTTCTCGTAATATATTTTGCGTTTGAATGGCGGCATTTAATGCGTTTTTGAAATGATTCACAGTTGCGCCCTTATCCTCTCTTTTCCAGCTGTAGAGTGCCCATGTTCTGTATATCAAAGGAAGTAGCGCCTGTTTGTTTTTGTTCTGAGAAATCTTTTTGTCAAGGTCAAGAAGCATATTTTTTGCTCTTGCTGTTAAATCCGAAGCCAGCAAGAATTCAATTTCATTAATTGCAAAAAATATTTTGTCCTTTTCTATTTTTTTGATTCTTTCGAATAAAGTGCTTGCCCTTTCTTTGAGCTCTTCTGACTTTCCTTCCAGATACATCTGTCTCACTGTCGCATCAAACATATTGGATAGAAGCAAGAGCTGCATGTCTTCATACTTTCCCAGTTTAAGTTTGTTGAATTCCTTTTTATTAGAGTTTGACAGGAGTTTTAACGCCTTTTCGTAAGCAGCAAATGCATCCTGGTATGAGAAGAGATGGAAGTGATAGGTAAATCCCAAAATATAATAAAAAAGGGGCCCCAGAATCGTATTTTCCAGGGTTGGTATTAACTTTTTCAGCTGTTCAAATACCGGCGGTATATATATGTTCCCAAGTAGTGTCTGGAAAAACATATACAAATATCTGATGGAATTTCTTTTATCATTGATATTTCTGTATATCCTCGATTCTTCTCTGTATAAGATTGCGGCTTCTATGGATAATCCAAGACGTAACAAAACTTCTGTATACTTTTCAGGAGATTTTATAGGCTGCCTTTTTTCCTCTTTTAACATATCTATAAATGAATCCAGTTTCTTTGCGAAATTATACATTCCCTCGTTTGTCAGAGACAAAAGTTCGTCGGTTTCTTTTATTGGTCTGAAGGCCTGTTGTAAATCATTGTTTGTTATCATAATATCTCTCCCGTGTATTAAAAATCTAATTATAAATCATAAGCTCTGGAGAATAAAATAATACTTAATAAATAGTATGCCCATCGGATCTGTTCCGTTATTTTGAATTATTGTGCAATAGTACCCGTTTTATAAAAGTGTTGAAAATTTGTGAGAATTCCGAATGAGACATCCATAAGTGCTCTGGATGGAACTGCACACCCAAAATAAATTGCTTTTCGTTTGTACTTTCTATAGCCTCAATTGTGCCATCTTCTGCGAAGGCAGTCGGTCTTAGTCCACTTCCCATCTTTTTAAGTCCCTGATGATGAAAACTGTTCACATGAATACTATTGGACTTGAAAATCTCGTACATTATTGAATCTTTTTCAATTTTTATACTGTGATATAATTCATCCTTATTAAGCCCTATTGTTTTTTGGTCGTGCGTTATATTTGTGTTGAGATCCTGATAGAGTGAACCCCCTAATGCCACATTTATAAGCTGAGCGCCTCTGCATATCCCTAGGATTGGCATGCTCTTTTTCAGAGCGAGCTTGATGATTGCAATTTCAAACTCATCCCGCTCTCTGTAAGGCTTTTCAGAGCCGGAAGATACTTCTCCGTAAAAGGAAGGATCAATATCACCTCCTCCTGCAAGTAGCAACCCATCAATCAAATTGATGTAATATGCCGGGTATTCATTATATGCAAGAATAATCGGAACGCCTTTTTGGGACTCAATGGCCCTGGTATACAACCTGTTTAAGTAATACCAGTTGTGTTCTCTCTTTATATAAGGTGTTATTCCAATTACAGGAATCTGCATTAATCGGAGAGTGCCTCAATGCCCGGAAGGGTAATTCCTGCTAAAAATTCCAGTGTAGCGCCACCTCCTGTGGAAACATGTGAAAAATCGCGATCCGAGAGACCCGCTTTGTGAATGGCTGACACAGTATCTCCTCCGCCTATAACCGAGAATGCACCTTTCTGTGTTGCCAATTTTACGGTTTTTGCAATTTCAATTGTGCCGTTTGCAAGCTCATCCTTTTCGAATACCCCCAATGGACCATTCCAGAATATTGTTTTGCCTTTTAAAATGTGCTCCTTGAATAATTTTATGCTGTTTCTGCCAATATCAGCACCCATGTAATTACCCTCAATGTGATTTGTCTCTGTTTTTCCCGATAAGTCTTCCAAATTTCTCACAACAATGTGATCAACTGGGAGAACGAATTTTGATGGAAAACGTGAAATAAATTCTGCCACTTTCGGTAAATGATCTTTGTCAAGGATGGAAGACCCAATATCTTGGCCATTTGCTTTCAGAAATGTGTATGACATTCCGCCGCCGATGACAAATACATCAGCTCTATTCAATAAATTATTTATAATTCCTATTTTATCTTTAACTTTTGCCCCTCCCAATATCAGGATGTACGGATGCTCTGGGTGCTCAAGAAGAGCCGAAAGTACTTTAACTTCAAGCTCAAGTAAAAGCCCTGCTGCTTTAATGGAAAAATAGGAGACCATACCATAGGTGGAAGCATGTGCCCTGTGTGCTGTTCCGAATGCATCATTTACATAGACTTCAAATGGTTTGCTGAGTTGTTCTACAAATGCTGGATCATTCTTTTTTTCTCCTTTGTGAAATCTTAAATTCTCAAGCAATAGTATCTCCTCATTGCCCAGGGTATCCACCTTGTTCTCAACTTTTACTCCAATACAGTCCTCTACAAATTGCACATTCTTCCCCAGAAGCTCGGATAATCTTTTTGCCACTGGAAAAAGCGACAGCTCGGGTTTGAATTCTCCTCCGGGTCTGCCGAGGTGGGATGCGAGTATTATTTTAGCTTTTTTCTTCATCAGATATTCAATAGTCGGCAGAGCCTTTCTTATTCTCGTATCATCCATTACCCTCTCGCCTTTAACAGGCACATTGAAATCCACCCGGACAAATACCTTTTTTCCATATAATTCATTGTCTGATATATTATGCAGTGTTCTCATTGTATCCCTCCTTTTAAATATCAAGCTGGCTTTTCCATTTCTGTAAGTCTTTAACCTTTACAGAAATATGCTTGTTAATTTTTATTTTGTTCTTTATCAATCTTGCATCTTTCCTATCTATTTCTCCGAGGAATTTCCCCATGGAATACACACACAATTTACCATTGTTTAGTAATCCTAAAAATCCCGGGAAGATCTTGTATTGAAATGTCGATCTGTAAATCACAGTGCAACCCTCTTCGTAAACAATGAGCATATCCCTTCTCAGTTTTTTGGGCATTTTTCCGCCGAATTTTAAATAAATTAGCATAATTACAATAATTATCAGATACGCAGGTACTATGAGACCGATGGTAAAAAATGCTCTGTGGATAAGAGTGAATGGTAAACTTTTTCTGAATTTTTTTAACTGTTCTGACATATCAGATGTGGGCTTCTCATTGTTTATCGTAAGATATGTGTAAAATGTGTCAATACTGGAGAGCACATTCTTTCCAATTAAGTTCGAGCGCAGTTCCACCCAGTAAATCAAACTATCAGGACCCGTAAAAACTGAAACAAGGCGCTCTTTCTTTTTAACTTTTTTTCTAAATGCAAAACCGTTGGTATATACTGCGAATTCGACCCCATTTTTGCCGTAAAATCGCTTTAAGTGGGAGTAAAATGTATCATCCGGTACGCCTTTTGTGTGGTAAATGCTGAATATATGAGACCCACGTTTAATGATAAGACCCTTCCACCTGTTTCCCGCCTTTTTGGATTGCATGCCCTCGGGTATGCGTGATGAAAGGTTATCAAAACTCGCGCTTTGGAATTGAAAAGAGCTCTGATGATTGAACATCCACGCGAAAAATAAAAAAATCAGAACGAACAGAAGAATATTCAAATATAGGTAAGACTTCATACACCAATTCCTGTTTTTTTATTAGATATACCACATATATGAATTGCAATTTTACAAAACATTATCCACTTTTGTAGAATTTTAAATCATTCATTACGTTCATGCAAACTGTGTTAACAGCAATGCCAATTTTGTAATCAGCATGGTTAGTGAATATTTCCGCATACAGGACAATGATCATTTCTCTCAACATCAATAAGTTTATAAACAGAGGATTCCCCGTCAAATAAGAGAAGTTTCCCTGCCAATAGCTCTCCGATTTTTGCAATATATTTAATAACCTCCATTGCTTGTAATGAGCCTATAACGCCGCATGTTGCGCCAACAATCGGGGTTGGATTGCTATCCATTATAGTACCGGGATAAATACATCTCAAACAAGCTGTCTTGCCTGGAAGTATTGTGGTAACTCTACCTTCAAATCCAAAACAAGCTGCATGAAACAACGGAATGCCCAGTTTGACAATGGCCTCGTTTATAATATATCTCGTTTTGAAATTGTCCAGGCAATCCACAACACCATCAACTCCTTCAAGTAAATTAATGACATTTGTCGTGGATATTACGGTCTTTATTCCTGTTGTGGTAACATCCGGGTTGAGCCGGTTGAGTTTTTCCAGAGCAACATCGACTTTTGGCCTGCCAATATCATCCTCTGTGTAAAGCAATTGCCTGTTCAAATTTGAGATTTCAACTACGTCAAAGTCGAACAATTTGAGGTGCCCAAGGCCAGCAAGCGTGAGATATGTGCTCACAACAGAGCCAAGTCCACCTAATCCGACAATTGCGATGTTTGCAGAGAGCAGTCTTTCCTGAACTTTATGCCCAAAGCCATTTAAAATCATCTGTTTATGATATCTGTCTGAAAAGTTATACACAAGAACACCCGCGCTTTAAGATAAATTTAACCGAGTTTCCCAAAAACGCATCAAATGTCAAGCTTAAAGAGCTTTTTCCCTCCTTTTGCACATGTTTCCTTTAATTCTTTCAGCAAGTCATTCTTGTTCTTTATGTTCTGCTCTTCTGTAATTTCTCCTAATGTTCCCCACACTAGCTCTCCACAGGCTATGCATGACAGTCCATATTTGAGGCATATTTTAATTGCTTCTTCACAGTTGGCAACGAGGTCTTCAATGCTTGTATCCCAGTTGATTTCCATAACCCCTCTTTGTTATTCCATAAAAAAGCTTAATATTCCCTCAATCCTCTTTCAAAAAAGGATACCTGTAGTCTTCTGGAGGAACAAATGTCTCTTTAATTGACCTTGCAGAAACCCATCTTAGCAAATTCAGCATGCTTCCTGCCTTGTCATTCGTACCTGATGCCCTTGAGCCTCCAAAGGGTTGTTGACCTACCACAGCACCAGTGGGTTTGTCATTAATATAGAAATTCCCCGCGGCATGACGAAGTGTCCTCTCAGCGAGTTCCACGGCATATCTATCGGTTGCAAAAACAGAGCCTGTTAAGCCATAAGGAGACGTTTCATCACAAAGTGCAAGTGTCTTCACATATTCATTATCCGGGTAAACATAGACTGTTAAAACAGGCCCGAATATTTCTTCCTGTATCAATTTGTGTTTTGGGTTTGTAGTCCTGATAAGAGTCGGGGTTATAAAATATCCCTCAGAATCGTTACACTCTCCACCGAAAATCAATTCTGCATCGCTTGAGTCTTTTGCTATCTGTATATAGCTGCAAATCTTGTCAAATGAGGGTTTGTCTATTACTGCAGTGATAAAGTTGGAAAAAACTTCCGGCCCTCCCATCTTCATCGTTTTAACTTCCTCTGTCATTATATCTTTTAAAGTGGGCCACATTGATTCAGGGATATACGCCCTTGATGCGGCAGAGCATTTTTGACCTTGATATTCATAGGCTCCCCTCAGTAATGCAGTGGCGACCTGTCTGACATTTGCAGATGCATGTACAAAAATAAAGTCTTTGCCGCCGGTTTCACCTACAATTCTGGGGTAAGTCCTGTATTTAGAGATATTCTGGCCTATTGTTTTCCACATGTACTGGAAGGTTCTGGTAGAACCTGTAAAGTGCACACCTGCAAAATACGGGCTTTCAAAAACTTTTTTGCCTATAGCAGAGGAATTTCCGGGAATAAAGTTTATAACACCATCGGGCAATCCTGCTTCCATGAGAATTCTCATAATGTAGTAATTGGAATAAACAACCACAGACGCCGGCTTCCACAGGGCAACATTGCCCATCATTGCAGGAGCAGTTGGTAAATTCCCGCCAATGGAGATGAAGTTGAATGGTGGTGCTGCGAAGATGAATCCTTCAAGAGGTCTGTATTCAAGCCTATTCCAGTAACCTGTTGGTGAATTGGGCTGCCGGGTGTATATTTCCCAGGCATATCTTGCGTTAAATCTCCAGAAATCGATTAACTCCGCTATATCAATTTCAGCCTGAAAGGTATTTTTGGAATGTGCGAGCATAACAGCGGCATCCATAAAATATCTGTATTTGCCTGAAAGAAGTTCCGCCGCCTTTAAAAATATTGATATCCTCTGTTCCCATGGTATTGCCTGCCATTTTTTCCAGGCAGAGCGGGCTGCTTCTATAGCCATGTCAACTTCTTTCTCGCCTGCTTTATGGTATTTACCAATCACCTTTGAGTGATTATGGGGAAGTGTACATTCTCCCAAATCTCCTGTTTTAATCTCTTTTCCACCAATTATCAATGGAATTTCAATGACTTTTGCTTCTATGTTTTCAATTTCTTTTGCCACCTCAGACCGTTCCCTGGTCCTGGGTGCAAAACTCAATATGGGCTCGTTTTTGGGCACAGGCACTTCAAATAATCTTCCCATCACTGAACCTCCTTTTTGTTATCGCCAAAATCCAGACCAAATTTAATGCCCTGCGCGAGAGGCAGAGTGTCTCCCCAATTAATTGTTATAGTTTGCCTGCGCATGTAGCCTTTCCATGCATCACTTCCGGATTCACGTCCACCTCCTGTTTCCTTCTCTCCGCCGAATGCACCTCCTATTTCGGCACCTGAAGTGCTTGTATTTACATTAGCTATGCCACAATCAGAGCCCTTGACTGATAGGAATTTCTCTTCGTATTTGAGATTGTTTGTAAAAATGGCTGAAGATAGGCCTTGTGGAACTGCATTATGTATTGCAATAGCTTCTTCAATATTTTTAATTTTTATTGCATAGAGAATTGGAGCGAATGTCTCGGTTTTAACGATATCCATAGATGCAGTGGCTTCTACAATTGTAGGCTCCACATAGTATCCGTTTTCCTCTTCAACTACATGCCCACCTGTGAGAATCTTTCCTCCCTGCCTCTTTATTTCTTCAATCGCATTCCTGTAAACAGAAATAGCATTTTTGTCAATTAGAGGTCCGCAAAGCACACCTTCTTCAAAGGGATTTCCGATTTTAACCTGTTTGTACAGGTCTATTAGCTCTTTTAAAAATCTATCGTAAATCTTTTCATGCAGCAATAGTCTGCGTGTTGTGGTGCAACGTTGCCCGGCTGTTCCGACAGCACCGAACAAAATAGCCTTTTTGGCCGTAACAAAATCAGCATCCTCCATGACAATGGCTGCATTATTACCTCCAAGCTCCAGGATTGTTCTTCCAAGTCGCCTGGACACCCGTTCCGATATCCTTTTCCCCATTGGAATGGAACCTGTGAAAGATATGAGAGGCAATCTGCTGTCATTTATAAGTTTTTCTCCTATTGTACTGCCCTTCCCTATTAATAAATTAAAAATCCCGTTGGGTAGATTGAATCTCTTAACAACTTTTTCTATGATTTTTTGAACTGCAATTGCTGTAAGGGGAGCTGTACTTGAAGGTTTCCATACCATTGTATCTCCGCAGACGGCAGCAATAAATGCATTCCAGGAGTAAACAGCGACCGGAAAATTAAAAGATGTGATAACTCCAATAGTGCCCATTGGATGCCATTGCTCGTATAACCTGTGATGCTCTCTTTCGGATTGAATTGTAAGACCGTGAAGCTGTCTTGAAAGACCAAGGGCGAAATCGGATATATCAATCATTTCCTGGACTTCTCCGGTCCCTTCCTGTATAATTTTACCGACTTCAATTGATACAAGTCTTCCGAGGTCATCTTTATATTTGCGTAGTTCATTACCTATTTCTCTTACAAGTTGACCTCTTTTAGGAGCAGGTACTTCGCTCCAATAAGCAAAAGCCTGCTTTGCTTTGTTTATAACCATTTCATAGTCTTCAGAACTGGCCAGCGCTACTTTTGCTATGGGTTTTCCGTCAATCGGAGATATGGACTCTATCAAGTCCTTTCCCTGTATGGAACCCCAATCACCCGGACCTGTGCTGACTCCGGAGTTTATATCTGATAGTCCCAGCTTATTGAGAGTTTCGTTGATAATTTTTCTTGGAACTTCGCTCATTTTAAAAAATCCTCCTTTTTTTCATATAGCCTGCCTATTAATTATATCTCCAGAAGGTCGTATAAGCAAACAATGAGTTGACTTTACCAGTGTCCCGTTATTCTTTTGTATTATTAAGCGATTATGTACATTACTTGAAAATTAATCATAAATACTCTATAATTTAAATATGTATAAAAAAGTTAAAATTTTTATTGTAGTATTTGTACTTTTTCTGACTTCATGCACGAAGACTTCCAGTAGATTGGCCATAGTTTTTGACCATGGCCCGCTGAGTTTGGATCCTCATATCTATTCTGAAATTGTTACAACGAGTATTCTGTCTAATTTTTATGAGCCTCTCGTTCAATTTGACCCGGATATGAAAATAAGACCGCAGCTTGCCGAATCATGGGAAAATCCCGATTCCCTGACATGGATTTTCCATTTGCGCCCCAATATAGTCTCTTGTAATGGACAAAAACTTACAAGTCTGGATGTTGTAAAAAATTTTGAGAGGATTCTAAATCTTTCCCATTCTGATATAAAAACGGACCTTGCCCAAATTGACACGTTCTATGCAAGAGATTCTTTTACCTTTGTAGTAAAGACTCGTAGCCCGTTTCCCATAATGCTGGACAGACTGACAAGCGTGCTTATTGTCCCGTCCTGCAACCTGGATAGTGTCAGGAAAATTATAAGAGGTACGGGAAGTCTAATACCTGTAAGAGTTGATTCCTGTTGTATTAAAGCAAGGCCCAATCCCAGATACCACGGAAAAATGGTTTCATTTGACCATGTTTCCTTTTATTTTACAGGAAAGCCGGATGAATCATCGGGGAAAACAGGTAATACTTTTTACATTTTTGTTGGGAGTAAGAGGCTATATAAAGATTCTCTTACACCTATAAAAGGGCCGTTGGTTGCCACAAGGTATATAGGCATAGATCTCCATAAAAGATATTTGAATAAACTGAGTTTTAGAAAGGCTCTTTACTATGCAGTAAAAAGGCAGGAAATAATTGATTCAGTTATTCCGGGTATGGCAATACCTTCGTATCAGTTCCCGATACCGCTGCTTCTGGGGCATATTGACACGTTAAAGTTGAAAACTCCATCCATAAAGACTCTAATCGCTCAAAGTGGTTATAAAGGGGAACCAATTCCATTAATACTTTCGCAAAATAAGTTGTCTTACGGATATGCCTTGCAAAGACAGTATAAAAAATATGGTATAAACATACGATTGGTCCCTTTGAATGCAAGAGAATTGTTTCACAGAGTAAAAATAAAAGATTTCAGCCTGTTTTTACTTGGCTCAATTCCCACTACGGGTGATGCTTGGGACCAGTTAGAGGTGCATTTTCACACCTACGATGCAATGCATTCCTCCGGTCTTGGTAACTATGTGGGATATTCAAATCCTGAATTTGATTCTATCATTGATATGGCAGGGAGGGCACTGGATAGAAAGAAGAGGGCGATTTTGTTACAGCAAGCGAATTACAGAATTGTAGAGGATATCCCTGTTGTTCCCATATGTTACGAGGGAACAGTTTTTTATGTTTCAAAAGGTATTATGTGGAAACCAAGGCTTGACAGGTCAATACTGGTGAATGAAATACGCATAAGAAAATGAAAATCAGGACAAGAATAAGTGTTATTTTTTCATTGTCCTTTGTTGTCATATTGACTGCAACGGCTCTTTTCTATCTGATTAATTTCATAAATGCCAGAAAAAAAGAAGTTTTTAATTATGTTTACACATTCTCGCGTATAAGTACAAGACAGATTATTAATGAATATGAAAAGTATTGCGGGGAAGCTCCACTGCTCATATACAGGAATCTCTACAGCATATTTGAGTTGAACCCTTATTTAAATAAGTTCTACGTTGCATCAACAGACGGCAGGGTACTTTTTGATACAGATGAGGCAAAGACCGGGTACATAGGTGTAAAGGCCGTGCAGGACAGCATGTTAAAGTTTATAAAGAAAATGGAACCTTCTTATATAATGCAGAAAAGAAATGGAAAATTCGCAATAACCGTATTCACACCGTATTTTGACGAGTATGGCATACATAGATATACAGTGGTTTATGTATACCATATGACATCCGAACTGTTTTTGATCAAAAAAACAATTGCAGAGGTAATTACCATTCTCTTTGTTGCAATTATCATATCAATTATAATTGGAAATATTATCTCGTCCCGTATTACGGATAATCTTGCAAAGCTGGAGAAGGCCGCTCTTTCGTTTGAAAAAGGTGATTTTTATGCTTCGTTTAATATAAAATCAAATGATGAGATTGGAGAACTGTCGAGGGTTTTTGAGAGAATGAGAGTTTCCATTCAAAAATACATCAAACAGATGGAAAAGACGGTTTGGGAATTGAGGAAATTGGATAAGATGAAAGATGAATTTGTTGCCAATATATCACATGAGTTGAAAACGCCTCTGACTTCGGCAATAGGTTATATTTCCATGCTTAAGCAAGGCAAATTGGGGCAGATCCCTGATGAGGCTGTAGGTGCATTGAAAATAACGGAAAAAAATTTGCATGAATTATCCCTCAAAATTGACAGTATATTGGAGGATTCGAGACTGAATATGGATACGGGCTATATTGACAGGACAGAATTCAATGTTGCAGTAAATCTCAAGAAATGTGTTGAGAAATACGTGCCCATTTGTGAGTTAAAAGGCATCCAGATACAATGGGATATTCCTGAAGGAGATTTTACAATTTACGGAAGTAAAAAGGAAATTGACAATATGATTTGCAATATCGTGGATAATGCTGTAAAATTTACACGTAGTGGAAAGGTGGAAGTGAGTATTAAAGAAGCCAGGAACATAAAAGATCTGGTACTCGAATTTAAGGATACGGGTGTTGGTATACCTAAAAAGGAAATTCACAAAATTTTTGATAGATTTTATCAGGTTGAGAGCTCTTCAAAAAGAAGCTTTGGAGGAACGGGTATCGGGCTTTCCATTGTCAAGAAAATAGTGGAATTGCACAACGGCAGCATTGAAATTAAAAGCAAGGAAGCCGAAGGCACGATTTTCAGGGTTTATTTGCCAAAAGCAGGAGATAACGATGAATAAAGTCATGGTTGTTGAGGACGATGATGATGTGAGAAATCTTCTGTACACATTGCTGTCATCGTCAGGTTTTGATGTGGTTGCCATAGATAATGGAAAAGGGGCAGTGGAGTTTTTACTTGAACATGCTGTGGATGTAGTTTTGCTTGATGTAATGATGCCGGAGATGGACGGCTGGGAAACTCTGCGATTGATAAGAATGAATGAAGGCACCAGGCATGTTCCCGTGATTATGGTTACTGTTAAAGATTCAAGGTCAGACAAACTCAATGCCATAAAAGAAGGAGCTACAGATTATATAACCAAACCATTTAACAATGATGAGCTCATTGCAGTGGTAAAAAAGGCAATTTCTCATGACTCAAAAGAAGCTTAACGAAATAAGACTGGAGTGGTTGAAGTTTAGAAGCAGTTTGTATGACAGCATTACAGACATTCCCACTATAAACCTTGTAATTGAGGATGTGAGGAAATTCCTTGATGATGCTTGCGTAGTAGGTGTCTTGTACATATATTTTGAGGGAAGTGAAGAAGTAGAAGAAAAATTCGGATTTGAGGTATTTGATGATATCCTGAGAATTATATCCAACTCCATAAAGACGAGAATTAATGATTTTGATAAGAAAATAATGCTTACGAGAATGTTCCCAAGAGGAGATGCTTTCATTTTCTTTGTGCAGGGTGCAGGGGAAGAAGATCTTAAAAAGATTGGGTTCTACTTTAGAACAAACCTTCTTGAAGCTTTAAAAACCAAATTCGGTTCAAAAATAGCCTATGCACTTGAGCCGAGATTCGGATATTCCACCATCCTAAAACATCCAATTTTGAGGATAGAGCGTTCCATTGAAAGGGCATTGACAGAATCAATCAAAAAATCCGAAAATCCTTTCAGGCATAAAAGAAACTTCATGAAAATAAGGGAGCTTATTGAAAAGGAAGCCATTGAGATGTATTACCAACCGATTGTTTTGTTAAAAGGCCGTAAAATATTTGCCTTTGAGGCACTTGCAAGAGGAACGCTTCCCACATTTTACAGGTCACCCACGTTGCTCTTTCAGATAGCAAGAGAATCAGCCACTCTTCTGGAGTTAGAACGCCTTGCAATCAGAAAGGCGATACAAAATGCGGTCGGTATAGGAAGTGCCAGATTGTTTTTAAATGCAACGAGTATATTTATGCAGAATATGTTAAAGGAGATGAAATATATAGAAGGATGGCTTTCTATGTCTGGTCTCAATCCCGAGCGAATTACCTTTGAAATTACAGAAAAGAGTGCCATAACCAATATGGAGTTCTTCAGGGAAGTAATTAAAAATATGAAAAATGAAGGCTTCAAACTGGCAATTGATGACGTTGGAACAGGTTATTCCTCTCTTGAGGTGTTATCACAGCTTGAGCCTGACTACCTGAAATACGACCGTTCACTCATCATAAATATTGACAGAAGCAAGATTAAACGAGCGCTTCTTAAATCGCTGCAGGCTTTTGCTGATGGTATAGATGCGGAGATAATCGTTGAGGGGGTTGAGAAAAGGGAGGAGCTTGCTGTGCTGGAGGACCTTGGCATAAAATTTGTGCAGGGTTTCATCTTTGCCAAACCTGCCCCATCATTTGTAGACACGATTACAGAAATCTAATTTTTATCGCTATAAACGATACATGTTTTGATTAATCCCGCATAATAGATTATAATAATAAATCACTTAAGGAGGAATATAATGAGAGTTAAAACAGGCTATATTAGAAGAAGGAAGCACAAAAAGATAAAAAAAATGGCACGTGGGTACTTTGGGCAAAAACATTCCTCTTTCAAAAGAGCGAAGGAGCAGGTGTTTAAATCTCTCCAGTATGCCTTTGCCCACAGAAGGAAAAAGAAAGGAGATTTTAGAAGGCTCTGGATAATTCGTATTAATGCTGCAATAAGGAATTATGGACTGAATTATTCAAAATTCATACATCTGCTGCAGGAAAAAAATGTACATCTTTCCAGAAAAATGCTTGCTGAGCTGGCAGTCAGGGACAAAAGTAGTTTTGAAGAATTAGTTAAGCAAGTAACTTCCTGATGCCGTGCTCCGATTATATAAATCACTTGAAGAGGAAATAAAAGAGAGACTGAGCTCAGCGAAAACTTCTGCAGAGCTTGAACGTGTGAGAATTGATTATTTTGGCAAGAAAGGGAAAGTTACTCTTTTACTCCATAAACTGAAGGATATTCCTGTAGAGGAAAGGAAAGAGCATGGCAAAGAGCTTAATATTATAAGTAAAAAATATCAGCATTTGATTGGAGAATTAAAGAATAAACTGCAGAATAAAAATAGGGCTATATGGGATATTTCCAGAGAAGGGCGCAGGCAGGAGAAGGGAAGTCGGCATCCTCTTACTATAGTGGAAGACGAGATAAAGGAAATATTTGTTGGTATGGGGTTTGAATTCGTGGATAGTCCTTACATAGAGACGGATTGGTACAATTTTGAGGCACTGAATGTACCACCTCACCACCCTTCAAGAGAAATGCAGGATACGTTTTACATCAAAAACGTCCCTGGTCTGCTCTTGCGGACTCAGACTTCTCCGGTACAGATAAGGCAGATGCTCAAGAGAAAACCCCCTATTCGCATAGGACATATAGGAAGGGTTTACAGGGTTGATGATTTTGACGCCACACATGCGCCGTGCTTCACTCAGTTTGAAGGCCTGTACGTGGATAAAGGAGTTAGTTTTGCCGACTTAAAAGGAACGATTATCCAATTTGTTAGAGAATTGTTTGGCAAAAATGCGAAATTGAAACTTCTGCCGAGTTATTTTCCCTTTACAGAGCCGAGTGCTGAAGTTTACATGCAGTGGAAGGGTGACTGGATGGAAATAAGCGGATGCGGTATGGTACACCCGAATGTACTGGGCAATGTGGGTATTGATGCTGATAAATATACTGGTTTTGCTTTTGGAATGGGTATAGAGAGAGTAGCTATGATTAAATATGGAATAAGTGATATACGACTGCTTTCAGAGAATAATATAGGCTTTCTCAATCAGTTTTAAGATGAAAATACTTTATAACTGGCTTGCTGAATACATTGACATAGATATAACTCCACAGGAGCTTGCCGAAGTATTTACAAAATTAGGTATTGAGGTTGAGGATTTCACTTTTTTGGGAGAAGGCAAAGACACTATAAAGACAGGCGTAATTACCGATATAAAGGACCACCCTAACAGTTCGCATCTTAAAATTGTGAGTGTGAAGACTCTGGAAAGAGATGTGCAGGTTATATCAGGTGCCCCCAATATTAAAAAGGGATCCTTTGTATTTGTGGCATTTCCGGGCACTTTAATAAAAGGTGATACTATTATAAAAGAGAGAAATATAAGGGGTATTGTTTCAGAAGGGAATCTGCTTTCCCTTTATGAACTCGGGCTTGAAGAACATTCGGATGGCATTTTTGTTCCGGTTGGTGTTTCCCTCGAGGATTCTCCGATAGAATATTTAGGTTTGTCCGACTATCTATATGACCTTTATATTACGCCAAACAGACCGGATCTTCTCAGTGTTATGGGAATAGCAATTGAAATAGCCGCTTATTTAAATAAGAAGATAGAACTTCCAAGATATGGCGTAAGAGAAGGACTATCCGAGATGTTTCCTACCGAGATAAAAAACACAGAGGCATGCCCCAGATATACTTCAAGAATTATAAGAAATGTAAAGATAGGAGAATCCCCGTTTTATATGAAAAGAAAGTTGTATCTCTGCGGGATGCGCCCTATCAACAATATTGTCGACATAACGAACTATACCATGCTGGAAGTCGGGCATCCGCTTCACGCTTTTGACCTTAATAAACTTGAAGATTCCATTGTTGTAAGAACCGCATATCCAGATGAGATAATAAATGCACTGGATGGTGAGGAGTATGCTCTTCTCCCTGATACGCTCGTTATTGCGGATAGAAAAAGGGCGCTTGCCATTGCAGGGATTATAGGGGGCGCTGAGTATTCCATAGGGGAGAATACAGAGAATATATTACTGGAAAGTGCCTATTTTGCACCTCAGGTTGTTGCCAGAACAATGTACAGCTTGGGTCTCAGAACAGAGTCTGCAATGAGATTTTCAAAAGGGATGGACTATAAAATGACGCTTTTTGCTTCGCAGAGGGCGGCTTATCTTGTAAATAAGATTTCTCCTGATGCTGAGGTGTCCAGGATAAATGACACTAATTATATTAAGGATAAAGAGAATAGAATTTTTGTATCCTATGAAAAGGTGAACAGGGTAATAGGAGCTCAAGTGGATATCGGAGAAATTGAGGATATTGTAAAAAGACTTGGTTTCACTGTAATGGAAAAGGACGATGAAAAGCTTGACATATCTGTTCCGACAAGGAGACAGGATATCAAAATGCAGGAAGATGTTATTGAAGAAATTCTCAGGTTTAAGGGATTTGATTTTATTCAGCCGAGTGTAAAAACATCCTTTGGTGTTGTTGGTAAAAGAGAAGATAAAGTGTCCGGGTACATACGTGACATAATGCTTTCTCAGGGCTATTATGAGGCAAGGAATGTTGAATTTATAGATGCAAAAGGCATATCTATGTGGAACACGCAGAAAACTGCGGCATTTGAGATTGAGAATCCGCTTTCGCCTGAGTACAGGTTTGTCAGGAATTCCCTTCTTCCCGGTCTTTTGAGGGCTGCTCGAAACAACTTCAGATATGGAATAAAGGGTATAAAAATGTTTGAATTGGGAAAGATTTACCTTGCAGGACAAGATAAATCCGAAGAAGTTGTTGAAGAGTCTCATCTGGCAGCTGTTTCCGGTGGTTTTATACAAAAATCATGGTATAATGAAGAAAGAAAGCTGGACTTTTATGATATATCAGGAGCTTTTCAGTTATTAATGGAAAAGTTGGGCATTGAAGTGATACATTCTGAGCCTTACAGCACAGATAGCTTTAGCTATGCAATTGATATAGAGGTTGACAGCAGAAAGATTGGGACAATCGGGCAGGTTTCAAGCAGTTTACTCAGAGAATTGGGTGTAAAGCAAGATATGTTTTTCTTTGAAATGGATATAAAAAATATTAAATTACCTGTGATTAAATACAGAGAAATTCCGAGATTTCCTGCTATTAGACGTGATATTTCCATTGTTGTGGAGGAAAATGCCACTTATGCTCAGATAGTATCACTTTTTAAAAAGCAATCTCTCAAGTATATGCAAAGTGTGCAGCTTATTGATATATACAAAGGTAAGCAATTCAAGCCCGGCAAGGTGAGTATGACCTTTAATATTACATTTTATAGAAAAGACGGCACACTTAGAAAGGAAGAGGTTGACAGAGAAGTTGAAAGAATGTTCAAAACTTTGAAGGACATAGGATATGAGCCGAGAATATAATTTAGTTGATAGAGCGCGGGAATTGGAAGAGGAAGTTAATAGACTACTGGAAGCATACAAAAGAGAAAGAAATGCAAGGATAGAAATTCAGAAAAAATATGAAAAGAGACTTGGGAAAATCAGCGATGTTGAAAAAGGCCTTACAAATCTGTTATTAAGGCTGAAAAATGCTGTAAAACTGATAGAGCATATAAATGACAGAAAGAGAATTATCTAAACATACGGATTACTTTAAAAAATTTGGCTGGCATGTACAAGCCACTAATGCAGAGGAAGAAGAACTGATTGAAGAGGTTAAATCTTTGATTGGGAAAAAGATTGACGAGAACACTTTTATGAGTAATGAAAGCATGGAAAGGGTGCTTTTTAAGATTATGTTTGAATTTGCTCTGTATTACTTAAGAAACAAAAGAGAAAAAGAAAAAGCGGACAAAATTTTTAGAAATATTTTTTCAACATTAAACAGGGAATTGAAATGATTTACAATGCATTGCTTAAAAGGAGGAAAGTAAATTGGTTCAAAAGTCATTTTTATTTGCAAGAAGTTATGTGCCTCTTGCAGACAGAATGTCTCCGGTCCGTATTGATGAAGTCCTTGGACAAAATCATCTTACTGGAAAACACGGACTTATAAGACATGTAATTCAGCAAAAAACTCCTGTAAATTTGCTGCTTTACGGTCCTTCGGGCAGTGGTAAAAGCGTGGTGGCAAATATTATTCGTGAGAATTCCATTTATCCGCACATCAGTATAAATGCCTGTAAATTAAAAAAAGGAGAATTTAAGGATACTTTACTTCGCATCGAGCAAACACGTAATACAACAGTACTTTTTGTAGATGAAATTCATAGACTGAACAAATTGCAACAGGAATTTTTACTGCCATTTGTTGAAGATGGTACAATTATTTTAGTAGGAACGACTGCGGAAAATCCTTTTTACACGGTGTCAAAGGCTCTGCTTTCAAGAGTTATCCCCTGTGAATTCAAAAAACTGGGCGAAGATGAAATTATGGAGATAATAAGGCATGCAATATCTGATAGGGAAAGAGGATTGGGAAAGTTTGATGTACAAATACATGAAAATGTTATTAAATCCATAGCAAGACTTGCAGACGGAGATGCTCGGAGGGCACTAAACTACATTGAAGCTGCTGTGCTGCCTCAGGTTTCAGAAGGCAAAAAAGCTGTTGTGGGAATGGAGCTTTTTGTTCAATCAAACCCTTTGTCAAAAGATGAGGAGTATGATATTATATCAGCTTTTATCAAGTCCTTGAGAGGAAGTGATGCAGAGGCCGCTGTTTACTGGATGCTCAGGCTGCTTGACTCAGGTGAAGACCCGAGATATCTGTTGAGAAGGATGGCTATTTTTGCAGCGGAAGACGTAGGGATTAAAAACCCCATGGCTTTGGCCATAGTGTCTTCTGGCATAAAAGCATTTGAAATAACAGGAGAGAAAGAAGGCAGATTAATTATGACTATGCTTGCACTGTATCTTGCCCGTTCTGCAAAGGACAATACAGTTCTGCAGCTTCTTAATGCCTGTGAGAATGTTATAAAAAATGAGAGTAAGGAAGATGTGCCGCCTTATCTGAGGCATGGAAAGAGAAAAAAGGGAGAATATATTAATCCTCATATAGAATCCCAGCGTTCAAAGGCACAGAAATATATAAGTAAAAAGATAAAAGAGAAAATACAAGGAGGGAAAAAATGATTATGACTTTTATAGCGGGAGCAGTGGTCGGAGGCGCAATTGGTTTTGTAATTGCCATTGTCTATTTTAAATTCTCATACAAAAAGGATATTCAAGAAGCCTATGGCACAAGAGATAAGATATTAGAAGAAGCCAAAAAAGAGGCGCAGAATATAAAGAAAGCAGGGCAGTTAGAAGCCAAAAATTATTATTTAAATGAAAAGAGAAAATTTGAAAGAGAAACAAGAGACACCAATAAAAAGTTAGAAAGGGAAATTAAAAGACTGGATGAGAAAGAGTCCAACCTCAACAAGAGACAGGATGCACTTAACAGGAAAGAAAGAGAGCTTAAATCCAGGGAACACAACCTTAATGAAAAGGCAAGGATACTTGAGTCAAAAGACCAACGGCTTTCACAGCTGATTGAAGAGCAGGCGAGAAAGCTTGAGGAAGTTGCGAGACTTACCAGAGAAGAGGCAAAAGAGGAACTCTTGAGAAATTTGGAGCAGCAGGCGAAATACGAAGCATCTCAGTTGATTTACAAAATGAGAGAAGAGGCGAAATCCAGAGCCGAGAAAGAAGCGAGTAACATAACAGCTGAGGCAATTCAGAGATGTGCTTTACCTCTTACTCAGGATATTACCGTGACTGTGGTTCCTATACCTTCTGACGATTTAAAGGGTAGAATAATAGGAAGAGAAGGTAGAAATATAAAGACATTTGAAAATGTAACTGGTGTTGAAGTGATTATAGACGATACACCCGAAGCTGTTACACTATCATCGCATAATCCCGAGAAAAGAGAAAAAGCAAGAATTGCACTGGAGCGTTTGATAAAAGATGGCAGAATACATCCTGCAAGAATTGAAGAATTGTATGCAAAAGTAGAAGAAGAGTTTGGAAGTTACATCAAAATGACGGGAGAGGAAACAATACTTGAGCTGGGTCTGTCGGGATTCCATCCAGAGCTCGTAAAATACGTTGGCAAGATGAAATTTAGATATTCTTACGGGCAGAATTTGCTCCAGCATTCAAAAGAAGTATCTTATATAGCCGGTATAATGGCGGGTGAACTGCATCTCAATGTGGAGCTGGCAAAAAAAGCGGGACTTTTGCATGACATTGGAAAGGTGGCAGAACCCGATTATGAAGGTCCGCATGCCCTGATAGGAGCTCAAATCGCCAAGAAATTCGGTGAAAATGACCTTATTGTCAATGCAATAGCGGCTCATCATGGAGAGGAAGACCCGAGTTCCACCATTGCTGTCCTCGTTTCTATGGCGGATGCGATATCCGGGGCAAGGCCGGGAGCACGCAGAGAAAGTATAGAGGCGTATATAAAGAGAATAGAAACGCTTGAAGAGATAGCTCACAGTTTTAAAGGAGTGGAAAAAGCCTTTGCCTTACAGGCCGGAAGAGAAATAAGAGTCATGGTGGATGCTGAAAAGATCAATGATATTGAGGCATTTGATATAGCGAGAAAAATAGCCCAGGCCATTGAGGGAAAACTTGAATTCCCCGGACAGATTAAGGTTATTGTAATACGTGAGACAAGAGCTGTAGAATTTGCAAAGTGATTAAACTGCTTTTTATAGGCGATATTGTAGGTAAGCCTGGCAGAGAGGTGGTAAAGCAATTGCTCCCATCTATCATTTCAAAGGAAAAGGTTGATTTTGTTGTCGCAAACGGAGAGAATCTTGCAAATGGAGCGGGTATTACCCGTAAAACGGTCATGGAAATGAAAGCTTACGGAGTTGATGTTTTAACCGGTGGGAATCATACATTTGATAAAAAGGAAGGAGTTGATCTTCTGAAAGAAAGTGATTTTGTTTTGAGACCATTGAACTATCCACCGGGAACACCGGGCAGGGGATGGAACCTTTTTAATGTAAATGATGTGAAAATAGCTGTGATAAGCTTGATCGGGCGTTTGTTCATGGGGAATTTCGATTGTCCGTTTCGAGCTATGAAAGGTGCTCTTGAGCTTGTTAAAGATGCCGATTTAACTATTGTTGATTTTCATGCCGAGGCCACGAGTGAGAAGCTATCTTTTCTTTATGAGTTTGAAGGGAAAGTGACGGCAATCCTGGGGACTCACACACACGTACAGACAAATGATGCAAGGATAGTAAATGGCGTGGGATATATAACAGATGCAGGGATGACAGGGGGGCTTGGTGGTGTTATAGGAGTAAAAAGGGAGCTTTTTGTTCGGCGTATGATTACGCAGTTGCCCGTGCGGTTTGAACCAGAGTTGAGAAATCCCGGTCTTTGCGGCGTCTTAATTACGGCAGATGCGGCAAGTGGAAAGGCTATTAATATAGAGGCAGTGAGACAATATCTTTAATGAAAACTAAAAAAGAGCATATTAAAGAAATAGTGCTTGAAGCAGGATTTCACCTTGTAGGCATAAGTTCTCCCTCAATACCGAAATTTATAAAGGAAAATTACAAACGCTGGATTTCCAACGATTTTTTTGGAAATATGCATTATATGGCAAGAAATATTGAGAAAAGGCTTAATCCCTCCAGATTAGTATCGGGTGTCAAAAGCATTGTAGTAATGGGGGTCAGTTATTTCAGTCCCACATTGCATAATGACATTATCAATGATCCTGAAATGGGGATCGTATCGCTATATGCCATCAGGTCGGATTATCACAAGGTTATTAAAAAAAAGTTGAAGGCATTGTATAGTGTCCTTAAAGAAAAAGCAGGAATTTCACCTCTTCGTGGATTTGTTGATACAGCGCCTGTTCTTGAACGCCAATTCGGTGCTCAGTCCGGAATAGGATTCTGGGGAAAGAACAATATGCTTATAAATCCACAGATAGGTTCACTTTTTTTTTTATCTGAAATTTTCCTTGCCGATGAAGTAGAACCCGATGCTCATTTGACGTCAACATGCGGCACATGTAACTTATGTGTTGATGCCTGTCCAACCGGAGCACTTAGTTCTCCTTTCCATATTGATGCATCTAAGTGCATATCCTATGTTACAATTGAGCATAAAGGGCCAATTCCAATGGAAATTATGGAAAAAATGGGGAATAGAACATTCGGGTGCGATGAATGCGTGAGAGTATGTCCGTTTAACAAAGTTTCCCTGAAGATTGCAAATCCTTTTTTTGGACTGAGGGAGAGGATGGATATATTTGCTATTCCGCTTGTAAAATTGCTGACTTTTACAGAGGACCAGTTTAAAATCACTTTCAACGGTACACCCGTTGTAAGAGCCGGATATCTGAATTTTATGCGCAATGTCATGATCAATTGTGTCCACACCAAAAATCCCGAAATATTAAGCAAAACAAGGGGTAGGTGTCGAGATTTTAATCAGTTTATTGAGTGGGGACTGTGCAATTGGGTGGATAAGTCCAGCTCTTGACTATTCACACGATTTGCCTTAAATTTAAATACTAACACTGCTGGTGTAGCTCAGTCGGTAGAGCAGGTGATTTGTAATCACCAGGTCGGGGGTTCAAATCCCTCCGCCAGCTGCTCTGGAGGGGTTCCCGAGTGGCCAAAGGGGCCAGACTGTAAATCTGGTGGCACCGCCTTCGCAGGTTCAAATCCTGCCCCCTCCACTTGCGGGAGTAACTCAATTGGTAGAGTTCCAGCCTTCCAAGCTGGGTGTTGCGGGTTCAAGTCCCGTCTCCCGCTTAAAATCAACAAAAAAATTCCCTCTTGACAAATCAACCATTATGCCTTATAATATTAAAAGCTTGAAAAAGGAGGTGCTTTATGAAAAAGCTATTAGGCCTGCTTGTAATAAGTGGCTTGATGGTTGTTGGTTGTAGCAAGACCGTTCCTACTGGTCCGAATACCGGAAAGGATTACAAGATATACTTCGGACAGGATGCAGCAGCACAGGGTTTTGTTGTCCCAACACAAACTCAGGCAAAGGCATACGCGGACCACATAAATAAAATATATGAGCAGAAAACACAGAGAAAGAGCGTTGACGTGGATTTCACCTGTGATGATATATTTTCATTCCTGGGTGGATTGGGAGTAAACATACCTGACCAGGTCAGAGAACTACAGTGCCAGGGTAAACTTCATATGCAGAGATTCGATACAGGTCTTCTGGATTGGGATGTCTTTGTTGCAGTACTTGCCGGTTATGGCAAAGGTGCACAGGGTATGATTGGCGGCGCAGGCGGACTGGATTTTGCAGCTTCTCTGCGGTCTGTCGATTCCATACAGGCATCACTTGGCTTTATGGTTGATTACTTCATTGATTCCTTGGCCTATGCATATGCTGGCTCCTTTGGAAATCATGTCGCAGTTGCTGCTGGTGGTGTTGGATTTATTGACTTTCCACCTCAGGAGCATACAATTACAGTAATTGGTGCCAACGATATTGACCATCATACGGTAGGGGTAAGCTGGACGTTCGATTCCGATATAACCATATCTCTACCTGCTAACTAAAGTTCAGATTTACAAACATACACCAAGCGGGGAAGAAAAAAAATCTTCCCCGCTCTCTTTATTATTAGTATTTTTTTTAATTCTGTTTTTGAATTGCAGGTCCGGTAATGGTAATTTTCAGCATATTGAAGTTACGAGTGTTCCTATTTCTCTGTCCGTTCCTGCAGTGACCTTTAGCTATTACTATGCAGATGGAAAGCTTGCATATATCAGCCGCTTCGGAGATACCTTTGCTCTTACAATGGAGAATCCATTTGTTAAAAAGATATTGTGGAGAGTGCATTTTTTGCATCCTGTAAGAAGGGTGCTTTTCTTTGAAGCCCAGGATACGTATTTTATTTTTCTTGGGAAGGGCATACCCAAAAGAGGGAGTTCGCTTAAATATACTGAGATTGAATTTGTAAAAGCAACTTCAGATGGCAAATTTGCATATGACAGCACAATATTTAGAGTTGGTGGAAAGTTTCCGAGCATTGAGAATATGTATATAATAAAACAGTCAGGACAATATTTCCTCATAGTATACTATGACATGTGTCCCTGGGTATTTGAAATTTATCCCGGATTTATCAGGGCATTGGGCAAGTATAAAAGTCAGGGGCACAACGGGTTTCCTGTTTCTTTGATGCACGGGAAATTGTACAATTTAAAGATTTTCTCCTATAAAGAGAGATACAGGAATGATGTATTTCTTGATGTGATAAATCTGCATACAGGGAAAATAAAAAGGAAGACAATTCTTGAGGATAGTACCGTGTACGCCATGTATCCATGTGCATCGCGTATAAGTGGACCTATATACTGGCTTGAATCGGAACAATTTACCATTCCCTCTTCCATCGGCTGTTTTTGGGGTAACAAGCATAAAAAGCTTGTGTATTTCCCGGATAAATCCATACCCTATATCTCTGTTTGGCGTGATAATCCCTATGTGTTTTCATTCGAAACAGGCCCGTTGGGAGATGTACTGACAAATGCTGTATTTGTCGGTCTCATTAAAAGTAATGGTGATGTGTTAATCAAGAGGATTATCGAAAAGCCGCCTGCACGTGAATCCACTTTTTACAAGCCTGTTTTTGTTAACTACAAAGGTAATTTATATCTGCTTTTCGGTGCTCACCGCAGGGCATGGGGGCAAGACTCTGTCTATCTATTCAATCTTACTTTACAATAGCCACCCTGTAAATTCTGGAGTTGACATTGATGAAATAAATGCCTCTTTCAATATTTGCAGGTAATCTCAGTTTGCCATTCAGCACCTTTCCTGTAGCAACAGACCTGCCACTAACCGTATAAATTCTGTATGATGTCCCGTTAAAAACGTTTTTAATGGATAAGGAGCGTGATTTGCTCAGTATAAATGTGGAAATACCTGCAGAGCTTTTACTATTGTCTTTCTCTCTGATATAAACGTCTCTCCACTTCATTCCGAGGGACACAAGCGCAAGCGTATCTGATCCCAGATTGAGATATGCGGTAATCCACTGGTCAGGAGATGGATAATCATAATAGACTATATCTCCTCCGTCAATACTTAGATTTTCAGTGTCTGTTTTAATTATAGGATTATTAAGGGCTCTGTTGTACAGACCCAATTTCAAATACACTCCACCCTGTTCGGACAAAAGAACGAGTGTGTCCCTGAGAACGGATAGCGCGGCCGGCATGCCGCTTGTTCCTGGGAAACTAAATGTATCCAGTTTTGTCACGCCATTGGAAAAGTTGGAAAGGTCTATCTTCCATACTTTATAGGATCCCACCAATTCAAGACTGGATTCGTAAATGACATTGCTGCCCGGTGCATCTGAGAGTGAAGCCGGAATGCCAATACCTGCGGTATCAGATTCTCTGAAAAGGCTGTCTTCAATAAATGAACCGCTGGATGTGAGATGCACAAGGTAAGATTTTGTCACTGTTCCGCCCGGTAGCATTGAAGCCCACCAGGTATTTGATTCTCTGTCATAGGTGATATCCCAGAGATATGTTCTCTGCCCAACAAGGTTTGTATCAATGTTGAATTCAAGGTTAAAACCCCCTGTTTGAGGATTGAATTTATAAACATCCCCTGTATAGAAGTTAGCAAGATATACATATCCGTTATGGTAATCCACACCTGTTATATTCGTATCTGGCAGAGGAGACCATTCTTGTAATACTGTTCCGAAAACGGGATAAGAATAACAAAATGCATAGGCTGTATCATTTGAAGTATTCCCGTCAGTAGAGAGGTATGTGTATGCCTGTACATTAAAGAATTGTGTATCGGAACCCGATGTGAAATTCGGGAAATCAACCTGCAAAGTGGCCTGAGCATTTATAGATGCAATGGAAGTGTCCTTGTGATAGACTGAAATACCTGTAACTGTATCCTTTATGTCAACAGATAACGGGATATTGCCGACCGCTGTATTTGAGAAATTTTTTATAATAACACTTACGTTAGTGCTTGTAGTCCCGATATATCCAGAGGGGGAGTTTATAGTTTCTACTCCCACGTCTTCTGCACCGGCAGTGTCTTCTGTTACAATAACATTATCAACTGCAAAATAACCAATGCTGTTAGCATCGGCATAATAATAAAACCCCACTTTTAAGCTATCTTTACCCTGTGCATAGGTGGTCAGGTCAGCAGAGTCTGTCTGAGAATAAGTCTGTCCAAAGTAGTAATTCAAATTCTGCCACTGCCATGTGCCTCCTGAATAAAAACCAATAACTACAAGGCCTGTATCTGTTGACGATGTATCTGTGATCATACCGACTCCATAGCTCAATTTTAGGGCGGTCAGGTTGCTGTTAAGTGGAATTGAGGGTGAGAAGAGGGTGTCCCTTGAAAGGGAATCTATTGCTGCATCTGCCACTGCATAATAGTTCCCGGGGTTGGGTGGCTCATAAAATGGGCGTGTCCCTGTTGTGCCTGCGTACCATGTAGCTCCCAGAACCCCATGGTCTGCTATCTGCCAATTGGCAGGTATATTCCCCTGCTCGAAATTCTCATTCAGCAAAAAAAATCCCATCAATACATACAGTAACATATCTGTACCTCCTTTTAATTCCTGACTTTACACACTTGATGGTTTTACATGAGTTTTTAAAAGAAGCATCATTTCCGCAATAATTCTTGAAACCTCTCCGCCTAACTTATGAAAGGCGACAAAACTCACCAGGGCTATTAACCCCACAATCATAGCATACTCAACTGCCGTTGCGCCTTCTTCCTCTTTAATTAGCTTAAATATACTATTCATTTTTTACCTCCACTTTACACTCTATTATACATAATAGTTATAAGGCATGATACCCGAATTGTCAAGTAGCTATTTTATAATAAGATTTGGGTTTATCGCTTTCAGTTCTGAGACAGGTATTTTCAAGAATATGTCAACTATACCTGGGTCAAACTGTATACCTCTCATTCTGTTTAATTCTTCGACACTTTTTTTATAGCTCATTGCATTTCTGTACGGCCTATCCGATGTCATTGCGTCAAATGCGTCCACTATAGAAAAAATTCTTGCCTCAATCGGAATTTCTTCTCCCTTTAAGCCGAGTGGATATCCTTTGCCGTTCCACCATTCATGGTGATGTAAAAGCAGTTTTAATGTTGGCTCAAGAAAATTTATTGATTTAATAATTTCATAACCTATAATAACATGGCGCTTCATCACACTCCATTCATCTTCAGTCAGCTTCCCGGGCTTAAGCAGAATACTATCGGGTATCCCTATTTTACCAATATCATGTAAGAGGCCTCCCCAATAGATATACTGAAGCGCATCACCCTTAATACCAAGGCGCTCAGCAAGAGTTTTTGCATAGAGAGCCACCCTTTTTGAGTGATGCTCAGTTTCATGTTCTCTGTAATCTAATGCTGATGATAGGGCTTCAAGTGTATTCATATAAGTGGATTCAAGTTGGTGAACGACCTCTTCAAGCTTTTCCAGCCTGTCAATATTGGAAAGAGCAATGGTCAATGCATAAGCCACTGTGGACAGAAGTTCCATAGTATGCATGGTAAAATGATTTCTATACGGAGATTGAATCGCAATAACTCCCAGAACCTTCTTTGCAGTCAAAAGTGGGACTCCTACATAAGACTGAGTTATCTTATTGCCAAGCTGAGCAACGGGATAATGTACGATATCCCTATCCCAATCATTAATGATAACGGGCTTTCTGTTTTTTATTATCCAGGCTGTTAATCCCTTTGCGTCTGTTATCGGAGATATTCTTTTTCTCTGTTTAATATCCCCGTCGTAATCAATTTCAATGATTATAATATTTTCATCGGCATCATAAAGTGCAGCATAGAAATCCTCTATGCCAAAAAGTCTCTTTGCAATGCTATAGGTATGCTCAAGCAGGGTTCTCTTTTCCCGTATATCGGACAATTCTTTGGAATATTGATATAGCATATTTATTTCAGTGAGATTCTTCTTTATATTCGCGTATAGATAAATGTTGGTAAGTAATTTTTCCACATAGTCAATCACAAGTTTAAAGAAGGTTATATCATCTTCCGTAAATTTACCTTCCTTTTTCTGAATGAGTATGGCGTGATTTTTGCTTTGCTCTGTATGTATGGGTATAAGCATAGAATTATAACCCCCATAGTTAAAGAATGATATCTGACCCTTTTCAAGTGACTGTTTAAATTCAAGTGGAATCTGTTTCTCGGAGATTTTACTTGCAATACCATCTGACCTTTTCAACAGCAAATTACCATTAAGCATTCTTACAGTGTAGATATACGGGTTATTTATAAAAGAGGCAAGAGACCTTGCCATATGCATAAGTGCATCTTCTGGTTTGATATCAGCTGTGAATTCTTTTGCGATTTCTCCTAAATATTTGAATTCTTCTATCAGTCTTTTGGTTTTGTTATTGCTCAGTATTCTGGACATAGCAGCCTCTGTCAATCTGCCGAAGATTTTCAAATATTCGATGTCCTGAGTGGAAAATCCGAATTTTCTCGTGGATTCCACATTGATCAGCGCTGTAACTTTTCCATCAAAGAACAGTGGTATGGCAATCTCAGATTTAAATGACTGCCTTTCCGCTGAGCTTGTGTATTTTTCAGGGAATTTATCCATGTCCAGTACAACAACAACTTCTCCATTTTTTACAGCCTTTCCGACAATACCTTTGTCTTCACTCTGCGTGTAAGGTAATTTAACCGAATTATTGAATATGGACCTGAATGATACGAGTTCCATTACCCCCCTTTCTTCATCCCTTATGAAAAAGGACACATCCTCAAAGAAATAGTACTGAAACAATGTCCTTGTAATCAAGTCTGCAAGACTTTTTAAATCCTCCGCATTTTGTGTCTCTTCAAAAATTCTAAAAAGGATGTGCAGCCTGAAACTGTTCCTCTGAGCAATATCATTGCTTAGACTGTCATTTAAAAGGTGTATTATCTTGTATCTATCCAGTTCAAGTGTGGCTGTAGTTTCCAATTCATTGCAGTAGCTGCATTCGAGTGTGACCTGCTGATTGGTTATAAGGGTTACCGTTAATCTGTCGGTTTTTACGCTGTTTGCAGGGCAGGTGAATGAATCGTTCACCACGTAGATTTTTACATCATTTTTACCCGTTTCTTCAATAATCGTTGCTTTTATGGATTTATAAAAAGGCTTTTTAATCATTGAATCCAGCAGTTCTTTAAGAGATTTTTCCGCATCTGTTTCTTTTAAAATCTCAATAACGCTATTCAAATTGTTGCTGTATAAACTGCAATGTTCTTCCTTGTTCTTTTCTCTTAAGGCCGATTTTATGAAAAGGTAAATCGAGGCCTGTGCCTTTTTCAAAAAGGCACTGTCAGACCTTGAGAAATTTATGTCTCCGGCAAAATATATAGCTCCGAAAAATTCATCTTTTTCATTGAATAATGGTAGTATAGCCACTTTTTTTGTATTAAACAGAACAACGAAGTTCTTGATTATATAAGGATTGTGCGCCGGATCATTGATGATATATGGCCCGTGCTTCTTAATGGCTATTTTGAGAGCGGATTTTGTCTCCAGAGAAAATTTGAATTCTTTCAAGAATTCTGGCAGTGTCCCCCAGATAGGAGGTAACCCTGCCACCATATTCCTGTCTTTGTTATACAGAGCAAAGAGACATTTGCTTGCAGAGGTTTTGGTGCAAAGATATTGAAAAAGTCCATTTACCTTATCATTATAAGTATCTGAAGAAGCATATATACTGAGAAGTTTATCCTGTATGCTCTGCAAACTTACTTGCTTCTTCTCGTGCCCACCTGTCTGCTTCAAAGATTTCTTCAATAGTATCCCCTTTGCTTTTCTTATGCCTGTTTACAGTATGAAGTACAATGCTCGTAATGTCAAGGAATCCAATCCTTTTATTTAGAAAATACCCGACTGCCACTTCATTGGCGGCGTTCATCACTGCAGGAAGCGTTCCGCCCTCCCGAATGACTTCGTAGGCTAATTTAAATAGTGGAAACTTTTTTGTATCAGGTTTCATAAACTCCAGTTTTTCCATATTAAATATGTCAAGGTCTCTAAAATTAACGGGCTCTCTGTCTGGAAAGGTCAGTGCATATTGAATTGGAAGGCGCATGTCAGGAGCGGATAGGTGTGCTAAATAACTCCCGTCTTTTAATTTTATAAGCCCGTGAACGATAGATTGCGGATGAATAACAGCCTTTATTTTATCCAATGGAAGGCCGAAGAGATGATAAGCTTCTATTACCTCTAATCCTTTATTCATAAGCGTGGCGGAGTCAATGGTTATCTTATTGCCCATGTTCCATGTAGGATGTTTAAGGGCCATCTCCGGGGTTATGTCTTTTAATCTGTTGATGGGCATTCTCAGGAACGGTCCTCCGGATGCAGTGAGAATAATTTCCTCAGTTTCATTTTTTCTCTGAGAAAGCAATTGAAAAATGGCTGAGTGCTCGGAATCTACAGGAATCAATTCACCACTGATTTGTGCCTTTTTCATAACTATTTTTCCGAATGAAACCAGTGTTTCCTTATTGGCAAGACAAACCCTTTTACCATATTCCAGTGCAGTTACAGTAGGGTAAACGCCAATGGTTCCTGATGTGGCAATAACAACACAATACACATCAGGATGCTGCGCAAGGGCGGTGAGTCCCTCTCTGCCTCTCAATATTTTCAATGTGCTTTTTTCGACGTACGGAATGTCAGAGGTAATTACGGCAAAATCGGGTGAAAATTCCTGCTCAATCTCTTTGATTCTATCGATATTTTTGTGTACGGAAAAGCCGAATAGTCTGAATCTATCTTTCTTATCTCTCAGCACTTTAAGAGTACTTGTCCCTATGGAGCCTGTAGCTCCGAATAAAACTACATTATTCCTTTTCACGAATGAGTCGCTCTATATCCATGCGAAACTCTGCAAGGGGCACGTACCCTACATATCTCCTGTATATCCTGCCCTTCCTGTCTATTACAAAAGTTGTCGGTATTGCCTGTATATTGCCATATTCCTGTAGAATTGCTCTGTTCGGCATGACAAGAGGGTAATTAACTCCGACCCTTTCTTTGAAGTCAATAACCTTTCCTATGTTTCTTTCAAGTGTCACGCCAATAATCTCCAGCACAGAATCAGGATAAGTATTTTTCAACCGTATATATCCGGGGATTTCCTTTTTGCATGGAGGGCACCATGTAGCCCAGAAATCAAGGATAACTATCCTGCCCTTAAATTCAGAGAGCTTTACGGTGTCCCCGGAAATTGACTGCAGAGCAAAATTGGGGGCATTGATTCTTGCCTTTGTTGTACCCAGTAAAATTCCCAATAGTAAAAATAATTTCATTATGACCTCCCTGTCATTTATTCAATAATTTTAATGGTACAATTACGTTCAATCAACCTTTTGACCATTCGGGGCTTGTTCTTTATAATTTCCATATGAAGAAGAGGATTTTGGTAACCAGTGCTTTACCTTATGCAAATGGTCCTTTGCATATAGGCCACATTGCAGGGGCGTATCTGCCTGCTGATATATACACACGTTACAACAGATTAAAGGGAAAAGAGATTTTACATATATGCGGTACTGACGAACATGGAGTTGCCGTAACCATACGAGCAGAGAAAGAGGGTAAAAATCCGAGGCAGATAGTTGATTTTTACCATAGGGAAATAAAAGAGGAATTTGATGCCCTGCATATAGAATTTGATAATTTTTCAAGAACGTCATTGCCTCTGCACAAAAAAAATTCACAGGATTTTTTTTTAACTGTGTTTAAAAAAGGATATGTTGAGAAAAGGGATACAGAGCAGTATTTTTGTCCTAATTGCAATAGATTTTTGCCTGACAGATATGTGGAGGGAACATGTCCTAAATGCGGATATGAAAAGGCAAGGGGTGACCAGTGTGAACACTGTGGTACATGGTTGGAACCTACCGACCTTATAAATCCCAGGTGTGCTATATGCGGAGCAACGCCTTATTTAAAAAATTCTTCTCACTACTATTTCAAATTGAGTAAGCTTTCACATAGACTTGAAGATTGGCTTAAATCAAAGACCGAATGGAAAGACGTTGTCAGGCAATTCGCACTATCATGGGTAAAAGAGGGACTTTTGGACAGGTCCATTTCAAGAGACCTTGACTGGGGAGTCCCTGTCCCGCTTGAAGATGCTGTCGGCAAGGTACTGTACGTATGGTTTGATGCCCCTATAGGATATATATCTTCCACAATGGAATGGGCTGAGAAAAAAGGAGACCCAAAGGCATGGGAACAATGGTGGAAAGATAAAGATACCAGATTAATACATTTTATTGGCAAGGATAATATAGTTTTTCATGCCATTGTTTGGCCTGCAATGCTTATGGCTCACGGTGATTATATTTTGCCAGACGATATTCCTGCCAATTATTTTCTCAATTTAGAAGGGTCAAAGATATCCACTTCAAGAAATTGGGCAGTATGGATAAAAGACCTTGTAAAACAATACCCATCCGATTATATCAGATTCGGACTCACTTATGCGATGCCAGAAACAAAAGACTCTGATTTTACATTTGCCGATTTCAAGGCAAAGGTGGACTATGAACTTGCAAATAATGTCGGAAATTTTGTTAACAGGAGTTTGAAATTTATAAAAGGCTATATGGGAGGTCGCGTAGGTCCGCTTACTCAGTTGGAAAATGAGAAGGACAGGGAACTTGCTGCACTTATTGAGAGAGCACCCTCAGAAATCGGTGGATACATAGAGGGTTTCCATTTCAGAAAAGGACTCCAGAGCATTCTCAAGCTGACAGCAGCAGGTAACAAATACTTTGACGCAATGGCGCCCTGGACGACTAAAAAGTCTGATGTGGAAAGGACAAGAAAAACACTTGCACTTTGCTATTCATTGATAAGGGCTCTTTCCGTACTTATTGAGCCTTACCTTCCGGATTCCGCCCGCAAGCTACGCCATATGTTGAATATTGGGAAGGTTCCCTGGGATGGGGCAGGAAATTGGCGTCTGGAGTCTGAGGTGGAAATTGGTGAGGTCAGTATTCTTTATAAAAAAGTTGAGGAGATTATCAAAATGGAACAGGTGAAAAGCCCAGAAGAGCAACCGTCTTCGGAAATCACTTATGAGTACTTCAGCAAAATGAAAATAAAGATAGGGAAAATTATTGACGCAAAGAAGGTACCGCAGTCCAAAAAGTTGCTTGAATTGAAGGTTGATATAGGAGAAAAGGTTATTACACTTGCCGCTGGTATTTCACAGTATTATGAACCCGAGAATTTAATTGGCAAGGAAATTCCCGTAATTGTCAATTTAAAACCGAGAAAGCTGATGGGAATCCTATCGCGTGGCATGATGCTCGCAGCGGTTGAGAATGGAAAACCAGTACTTCTGAACCCGCTGGAAGAAGTTAAACCCGGAACAGATGTGAGTTGACTAAATATATTTTTCTTGTCCTGATATTACTGGTTTCCTGTGAAAAAAATACTTTACACAGTGTTGAGGGTTACATAAAAGAAGGGGAATATACAAAGGCGGAATCATCTCTCATTAATATGCTTAAGGAAAGGGATAAGGATAATGAGGTTATTTATATTTTCCTTGCAAAGGTATATATAAGAGAGCGAAAGTATGGCAAAGCCTCGGAAATACTAAAATCCATCCAATCCGTTCCTAAAGGCTACATAAAGAAATACGCGGAGACGCTCGTTGAACTGGGCGACAGTGCAAAGAGCATAGGGTATATTCAAATGGCAAAGGAAAGCTATTCACTGGCTTTTATTCAGGACTCCTTTTATAACCTTGGTAGTAGATTCCTGTTGCTTATAAGGCAGTCTTATAAAATGGGAGATTGCGAAAGAGCAATATTGTTTTCCTATCATTATCTGCAAGAGCAAGATGCTGATACCAATGCAGTTTTTTCACCACTCCTCAGTTGTCTTTATTCAACAGGAAGGTGGGATGATATAGTAAAACTAAGGGATGTAATTGAGACCAAGAAAAATATAATGAACTATGAATGGGCACTTGGTGAGGCTCTGTTCAATCTTGGTGTAACTGCCATTAGCAACGGAGAAAACGAAAAAGCAAAAATGTACCTGAGGGAGTTTACTGATATAAAATCTCCCAAAATACTTCTGGATGATGCATATTTTTATCTTGGTACCATCTTTGAGAGCGAAAGCCTGCCTGACAGTGCCATTGATAATTACTATCTGGCAATGCAATACAGTCTTGTCCCGAAATCTACAATCTATAAACAAGCAAGACAACATATAATGTTACTGAAAAACGATGAAAATAATTAGATATTTGCTTCTTTTGAGCCTTTTTTTTTATCCTGCCATAGGCAGGAAATAAGAAGAAAACCCCCAGCACCCCCTCCTTCTGTTGCAAAAAAGCCAAAAATTTCTCCTCCATCCTATAAGACCCCTGTAATAAGAGTAAAAATCAAAAGGAGCAGGGCATTCAAATTGTTTATAAATGGAAAAGCCTTACTTTACGATGACAGCAATCTAAGGGCAGAGATTAACAATGCTGTTGTAGATGTGGCCAGTGGTAAATTTTCCCCGTTTTTTGTATATTACGGTCTTGTAAGCGCTTCAACATCGAAGGATGAGATTTTACCACTACTGCGCCAGTACAAAAAATTAGGCTATAGCATAAAATTGGCAAAAAAGAGGTTAAATAAACTTTATCCGTACTATTTTTTGCTCTCAGGACCTTTTAATACGAGAAAAGATGCCGAGTCATTATCGCCCTCTTCTCTGAAATATGTTATATATGTGGAAAAAACATCATCAAATAACACTATACTTGTAAAGATAAATAACGAGAAGCTGTTTTTCAAAAAAAGGATCCTTATACGTCTCGGCAATGCTTTAACTCTCAGAGACATTGAATTTGCAAAAGGTTTTCAGTATTCAAGCAGGCAGAACGTTAGTTTAAGAGGTGATGTGGAAATAGTTTACGATGATACCGGATACCTGCTGTTGATAAACATTTTACCTTTGGAATCTTATGTGCAGGGAGTTGTGGCATCGGAGATGGGGCAGTATTTCCCGTTAGAGGCATTGAAGGCACAGGCAGTAGCTGCACGTACCAATGCAATAAGGAAGCTTTACTACAATTCAAAGTATATTGGCATGCCATATAATACCGATAATGATGTTTACGACCAGGTTTTTCAGGGGATGGGACGTGTAAATTTGAATATAAAAAAAGCTGTACAGGAGACCAGAGGAGAGATCATAACTTACAACGGAAAACCAATAGAGGCGCTTTTTCATTCAATGTGCGGTGGTCATACCGAGAATTCGGAAAATGTATGGTCCTCTTATATACCCTATTTAAGGGGAGTTTTGGACATCAATGCGCAGAAAAACAGATTCCCCTTAAACTCCGAATCAGCTGTGAGGAAATGGATAAATTCTAACCCACCTGTAAATTGTAGGGATAAAACTTCTAAATACTGGAGATGGAAATTCAAGTATAAGCCGTCCGAACTATCTCTTATAATAAAGGCTAAAACAGGCAAGGATCTGGGAAATATTTTGAATCTTGTGGTATTGAAAAGGGGAGTCTCCGGCAGGGCAAAACTGATTGAAATAATAGGCACAAAAGGAAGTTTTAAGATAAGAAAAGATCTCAATATAAGAAGGGCTTTATCATACAGTACCTTACCTTCCTCTCTTTTTTATATAACTAAGAAGTCCGGATATTTTATTATCAAAGGAAGGGGAAACGGTCATGGTGTCGGTATGTGCCAGTTTGGTGCAAGGGGTATGGCATTAAAAGGCTATAATTACAAAACAATTATTCACCATTACTATACAGGTGTAAAAATTGAGAAAATATATTGATTTTCTTGATGATAACAGGGTGAATGGAGCGCATCTGGCATCACCCCTATATAAGCCTTATAAAAAAGTTTGGTTAAGAGACCATTCAATGATTACATTGCTGAAAATGCGGATGGGAATGGATGTGTCTTCGGAAGTAGAGTGGATTGTTGCATTACTCTGCAAAGAAGACTCCAGGATTAAAAAACTTTTTGAAAAGGATAGTAGAGATGAAGCGTTTTATAACGCGGATTTCCACCCGGCAGCGAGATATACACCTAACAGAGATAGATTTGAAAGTAACTGGCTTGAGCGACAATATGATGGTGTGGCACTTGCCGTATTGGTGTTAATGGAGTATGATATGCAAGATAAGCATTATCAAGATGTTGTGGAAGATTATCTCAATTATCTGTTTTATGTATGGCCAACGCCCTGTGCAGACCTGTGGGAAATGCACGAGCAGGCTCTTCATACATATACGCTCGGATTGATAGCATATACTTTAAAAATGGCGGAGATTTATACCGGAGACTCTCTGTATATGGATAAGGCTTCCAAGATCATATCTTTCATCACAAAAAAACTCACGCACAATGGCATACTCTCAAAAATGCTTGTAAAAGACACCGCAGTCGGATATGATGCATCCAACTTGCTTTTGCTCTCAAGGTTTGATATTTTTAAAGATAAAAAAATGATAAAAGATAATCTGTTGGAATTGTATGCCAAATTATCTCCAGATGGGAAAGGACTGTTCAGATTCATAATCCCTCAAACCGGGGAGCAGGATGTATATTTTGGGGGTGGAATATGGTTTATAACAACTTATTGGGCAGGTCATATATTCATTGATATGGGCGATACTAACACTGCTCTTAGAATGCTTAATTACCACTGGAGTTTCCCGCTTGGTGAGCAGGTGAGCAATAATAAATTAATACAAAGTAAAAAGGGACTTTTAGAATGGATAATTCAAAGCAAGAGGGAAAACAATGGTATTGAAGGCCCCGCTTTTCCGCTTAACTGGACAATGGCTGAGTATGCATACCTTAAATACAGACTGCAAAATTTAAAAAAATAAATCAGGGAACAAAACAGGCTTTTTATTTGTCTAAAATATCAAAAGGAGGAAAAAATGCTAAGTATAATGATAGCATCCATAATAGCAATGGGCCCTCAGATGAAAGGAGCCATAAGGACGAGAATGATGGATATGACGGTAAATATGCTGATAAATAACACAACATTGCAGAAGAAAATCAATCTCAGTGATGCACAACTGGACAAGATAAGAAAGGTACATTATGATACTGAAAAGAAGGTTATAAGTCTGTCAAAAGACATAGGACTTTTGGACGTTGATATAAAGCAGCTACTTGATCAAAAAGACCCGGATTTGAAGTTGGTGGAGAATAAGGTAAGAAAGGCATCCTCTATTGAGGCTTCGCTGAAGATGGCGAAGATAACCGAATGGGTTACAATTAAACATATTCTTACAGATAGTCAAATTGAGGGAATCAAGGAATTTGCTGCAACCAGGGTGAGAAGATTTATGAAAGGCATGCGTGGCAGGCACGGCGGAGAAGAACCAGCTCCAAGAAGATAACACTTCCTTTTATTGCAAAGTTTACTTACAGGATAGGCAATCGCCTGTCCTGTAAAATTTTTATGGATTAAAGACTGTAATTAAAAGGTCAATCAACAACAGTGCTTTTATAATATTTGAGGAATTCTGTGGACCAATTTACAAAGTTATCCTCTTTTATCGCATTCCTTATCTCTTTCATAAGCTCTGTAAAGAAATATAAGGAATGATAAGTGGTTAATCTGGGTCCCAGTATCTCGCCTGCATTAAATAAATGTCTTATATATGCCCTCGTATAATTTTTGCATACATAGCATCCGCAGCTCCTGTCAAGAGGCGAAAAATCATCTTTGTATTTACTATTTTTAACTACAAGTTTACCAGAATGTGTAAATACAGTTCCTGTCCTTGCATTGCGTGTTGGCAGTACACAGTCGAACATGTCCACACCCCTCATAACAGCAGATATAATATCCTCTGGATAGCCCACCCCCATAAGATAACGGGGTTTATCATGTGGTAGTGAAGGAATGGTGATATCAAGTGTCTTATCCCTTTCCGATTTTGTTTCTCCAAGTGCAAGGCCACCTATAGCATATCCATCGAAATCCAGGGAAACCATAAATTCAGCGCTTTCTTTCCTGAGGTCAGGAAAAACAGAGCCCTGGACTATTGCAAATAACGCCTGATTTTTGAAATTTTCATCTCTGTACTGTTTTGCACTGTACGCCCATCTGTGAGTTATTTCCAGATGTGTCTTTGCATCTTTGTAAACAACAGGATATTCGGACGGCCAATCCAATATCATAGCAACATCAGGTGCAAGAGCAGCTTCTATATCTATGACCTTCTGCGGTGTGAATTCGATTTCCGAACCATCTATATGTGACCTGAATACAACCCTGTTATCCTCTAATTTCCGTAAATCTGCGAGGCTGTAAATCTGAAATCCACCGGAATCGGTTAAAATGCCTTTGTTCCATCCCATGAATTTGTGTA
>JALTEL010000237.1:0-1972 GCA_027073945.1 Caldifarciminota bacterium
GTGACTCTAACAGTGTTCTTTGATTCAGCTACTTCTACTGATACACCTTCTATATCTCCTAAACTTGACAACCTATTTATGATTTTTTTCTTTTCCGACATATTAACTCCTTTCATTAAGCTAACGACCAAGCTCACCGGCAAAATAAAGCGTAGTGAGGAACGAACGCAGCTTTATTTTGTCCGCGTGTAGCGCCTTGTTATGTTTTCCTTCTTGTCTTCTTTGGGACATCAATAGATGAATTAAATTTTACAAGACTTTCCCAATTAATGGATCCACTATCGTCACAAAATTGTTTCCCAAATTCTAGGGTGAATTTATTGATTCGCTTTGAATATGCTTCCATAAAATCATCATTTCTTTCTTTAGCTTTGTGTCCTAATGGCTCAATTATATCTGTATAAAGATTAGCATTTCCAGAAATAAACTCCCAAAAACGTTGACCACAATACTTAAAATAATCTCCTTTGTCTGGGTTGTTATCACGCCCGTAACAACAACCATTTACACAAACGATGGAAAGTTTTGAATTGCTTGTCCTCAGAGTTCGTTGCGCTGTTTTAAAATCAGCTTTCATTTTGGAAATTTGGCTGCTATTTCCCCAATTAGGACCTGATTTTATATTTACAATGTACCTTATTCCATTACTGTCAAATTCCAGATCAATACCCTGTATGCCAGATTTCCAACCGCTATAAACTTTTTGGTTAATAAAAATCGCAAGCCCTTCTAACCAATCTCCAAATATTGTCTCTTCGTTAGAAGATATGTGAGCATCAACAAGACCTCTGACAATTTGTTCTGCCGTTAAAACATATTTTGCCTTGAACAGGTAAGGGTTTTTTCTTTTAAGAACTTTGTTCAGGCTGAGAGTATCTAGACTGGATATTCTTTTTTGGTGAAAAGTACCAATATTCTCCTCTACATATTTAACAACATCTTTCAAGTCAAGAGCTTCCATACTTTTCCTCCGACTCAAACAGGTACAATTCCACTGGTGATATTTGCGCCTTGACCATTTCATAATATTCTGGAACTAACTCAATACCTATAGAATTTCTACGCATCCTATTAGCCACGATATTTGTTGTTCCTGAACCCATAAATGGGTCTAATACTGTATCACCAACTTGCGTGAATAATTTTATAAACCACTCTGGCAATCCTTCAGGGAATGCAGCACTATGTTTCTTGTTGCTACATTCCGTTGCTAAATGAAGAACATTTGTGGGGTATGCCATTTCACGATTGAGCCAGTTTGATATGTTTTTCCCAAACCCACTACCTACTTTTGATTCATCTCTTTTCTTATCCGTTTCGCTTAACTTTTTTAACCTACTTTTTGCCCAATCCCCCATCGGAACCATTACTTCTTCTTGATACATATTAAATTTTTTCTGCTTATTGAATTGCAATAGTCTCTCCCAAGCATCTCTAAATCTATTAGGCCACTTGCCGGGATAACAATTTTTTTTATGCCATATAAATTCCTCAGTCCAAAGCCAACCTTGCTTTCTCATTTCGATAATAAGTTCCATGACATAAGTGCTACGCTCGCCATTTACGACTTTCTCTTTTATATTTAATACAAAAGTGCCAGTAGGCTTTAATACTCTTAACATCTGCTCGGTTTTAGGCAAAAACCAATCAACATAATCATCTGGGTGGATACCACCATATGTTTTTTTTCTTTGGTCGGCATACGGCGGAGAAGTAAAAATCAAATCTACCGAATTATCTGGTAGTGTTTTTAATATCTCTTCGCAATCTCCTAAATACAGGTCATGCTTTATTTCCATTCTTTTGTCCTCAATAATTTCTTTCATTAGCATCTTCGTTCTTGAAACATAATCGCGGCGCTGACCGGCGCCGGGTGCCGTGCAGGCAAGCGCAGCTTGCATGTGCGGTGCCCGGTGTCCGGTCAAGTGCCTTGTTCCGGCGCGAAGCGACGGGACAAGGCACTTGACGAAGT
>JALTEL010000237.1:1982-2692 GCA_027073945.1 Caldifarciminota bacterium
CACCTTCAGATATACATCCAGGCAATGAAGGAACAATTACAGTATATCCTCCTTCATCGCTAGGTTCGAGATAGATTTTAATCTTCATCTTTATATACCTACCTTATAGTTTTTTATATCGCTAACCGCGGCGCTGACCGGCGCCGGGTGCCGTGCAGGCAAGCGCAGCTTGCATGTGCGGTGCCCGGTGTCCGGTCAAGTGCCTTGTTCCGGCGCGAAGCGACGGGACAAGGCACTTGACGAAGTCAGCGCCGCGATTCCCGGCGGCGAAGCCGCCGGGAACGTCACGGCTCAGGGGCGGCAAACATGCGGGGCAATGGGCCTTGAATTACCACTGAGCTTTATGCGGGGCAGGGCCTTTGAGAACCCGCCGCGCTGTTTGCCGTCCCCTGCAGCCGCTGGTTCGGTTAAACGATGAATATTTTTTAAAAGCAAATCGAAGTAATGCCACCTCTCAAAAAATTGCTCTGCAAGTTCTTCTGTTTTGTTGCCATTTTTTCAGCCTGTGATTTTCATATATGCATTTGGATAGGGGCTTCTTTGTCTTCGCAAACGCAGGACACGAATTTGATTTCTGATACCGAACGGCAGGGCTAAGCCGCCGCCAACAGTGCGGGGCAACCTGCCTTCAAAAACCTTTGAACCTGTTGCGGCACACGGCCTGACAAAAACCGCCCAGATGTTGGCGGTCGGCTTAAGCCCATGGTTAG
>JALTEL010000238.1 GCA_027073945.1 Caldifarciminota bacterium
CGGTAGGATGAGAACGGCCGTATTTCGCCTATTTTTGCGGGGATGATATGCTGGTCCGTCCCCTGATTAGTTATGAACAGCGTCCACCTGTCCTTCTGCTCGCCCCTGATGGCCTCCATTGCCGGTATGAGTTCTGCCGGTTCATCCCCCCTGATGCCAAAGAGAACGGGGCACGGGCTGTTGGGAGATATGGCCGTGTGCCTGTTCCGGTAGTCGTAGTTGTTGAATGTGTGCGGAAACTTCCTGTCCATTTCGATAACGCTGGCCTCGTCCACATCCCTTTTCGTGCCCCACCTTTCGGGGGAGCGGTATGCGATAATCTCGTATGTCCTGTCGTGCTCGGGGTTCCAAGCAATAGAGGCGGAGGAGCCGATGATTCCGCGGCCGTTCTTGAAGCCCCTGTGTACCGAGCCATCGGGAAGATAGCTCAGCGCATCTTCGACGGTTATCACCTCGCGCACGGCCCGCCAGAAGAGTTCCTCCGGGGGCCTCTCCTCCGTGATGACAAAGCCGGGGTTCGTCTTCTCGTCGGACATCTGGCCCCACTTATCAATAATCCGGGACAGGCGTTCTTCCGCATCCTCAATGGTTACATTTCCGTCCCTCTCACTCCGCTCGTGGCCGTAGATAATCTCTCCGTTAATCATAGCAACCGGGAATTTTTCCCCGGCACCCTTTCCGAGTTCAAGGGAAACAGCGCCGTTTCCTCTCGTTTTCCACGGGACCATGGGGTTCAGGCGTATCAGTCTGGGCCGGCCGATCACATCCAGTTCCGGAAAGGCCAGCATAATCTCCGATGCAAGGTATGTGGTGCACATGCCCGTAATGGCCGAGTCGGTGTCGTCAATGCCGATGAACACGGGTGGGGGAAGGGGAGGGGGTATAAAAAAGGTGAAGGGAAACTATGACCTCTAACTTGACCTCTTCTTTATTCCATTTTTGTATGATTGTTTTATCAAGCTAAGGATGTATTCCAAATTCTCATCGTCGCCGACTTGTATTTCATAATGCCCATTTCCCCAATGTCCTACATTTGAAACATCTTTTGCTAATCCTTTGGGGTCGTCTAGTTCACCGATTCTAAGGTTTATCCATATTTTAATAGACCTTTTCTGCAGGCGAATGTCTGCAATATTTCTCTGCGCTGTAAATCCAATATACAATTTAGTTGGTTTAATGGTGATGTCATCTCCCAAATTTAGTATGCCGTCCTTGAATTTTTGATACAACTCCTTTATTTCTTCAGGCATCCCACTTAGATGGTCATCTTCAGTCCATATTTTAATTTTCTTGCTTACCGTCTCCATACTTTTACTTTGCTTTGATATTGTCTTTATAGATGCAGTGGCTCCAGACGGTTCTAAATGGGTAAACTGAATTGTATTATTGTCATATCGTGTTGCTTTCCATAGTTCTATTGGGAGGTCCTTAAAGCTAATCGATTCAAGTTGATACTTAGTAAATGATGGTGAAACAAACATGACCTTCGATTGTGTCCAATCTACATCTTTCTGCTTTAGAGGCTTCTTGAACTTTTCATTATATTTCAATATAAAATTTGCTTCGTTGTTTAACATTACTGACAAATATGCGTATCCTTGATCAACAACACTTTTGTTTTTCTCTCTTTTATATTCTATGATGACAAATGATCTGCTTTTTGGGTCAAAGCCCAAGGTATCTATTCGATAATCTTTAACTTGAAATTCCCTATCTACAAAACGCAATCCAAATATTTTTTCAAGGTTTTTTTCACATAAGTCTTGTAGTTTTCTTTCTATCCTAAACGGTTTCTCATAAATTTCTTTCAGGTTTTCTTTTTCTATCTTGAACAATCCCATTATATCTTCTCCAATTTATTTTATTATTAAACGGTTCTTGAAGGTTGCAACCTGTGTATAAAATCATTCCTTTTAAGTTTTTCTATTAGATTCACCTATTCCAGTTATGCCTATCAAACATCTATTTCTCCACTTTCACCCACCCCTCAGCAATACTTAAATAGGCAATAGGCCTAGAGTTGTTACCATGAACGAAGATGAAGAATTGCCGAGGAATTTCGCGCAAAGCAGAGAGGATTTAAAGTATATTTTAGACCAATTCAAGGGGGAATTGAAACGCTTCGGTGTCAAGAGAATAGGCTTCTACGGTTCCTTTGCCAGAGGCGAGGCAACGGAAAGAAGCGATTTAAACCTTGTTATCGAATTGGGGAAAGAGAAGATAAGGTTTGAGAACATTTCCCGACTGGTTGATTATCTGGAAGGTCTGCTCGGGCGGCCGCTTACTTTCATAACCCCTGCCGGCATAGAGAACATAAGAATGGACTGGATAAAAAAGAATATAGAAAAGGAGGTAGTCTATGTTCCGCTTGACTGATAGGGAGTACCTTACAACTATTTGTCTTGCATGTTCTGACATTGATAGGGCAATACAGGAGTTTAATGGCCGATATCCGGGCGCATACCCGGGCAAGGTGCCGGCCGATGAGTTCTTTACTCTTCCCCCATTTGCGAAGAAGCCAGAGTACAGATTCCTGCATGAGTTCCTTGCAGAGAGATGGAGGGCAATTTCAGAGGCGGCCAAAAATCTTTCCCCGGGCTTTATGTACATCTGGGATGGTGTGATTGATTGGTCGGGAATGGAACGCACAATAGATAATTTTATTGAATCCCATTCCGGGATTAATGTTGAT
>JALTEL010000239.1 GCA_027073945.1 Caldifarciminota bacterium
GCGATTATCAGTCTTGAAAATATATTAAACAGAGAGAACTTAAAAGATACTAAAGAAGATATCAAGAGATTACTTTTTGAAGAATTAATACAGGGAAAACATAAAGTTAATGCAATTGTATGCTTAAAGTATTTTCAGGATAATGAAACATTACTTAAGTTGCTAGAAAACATTATTGATGGCGACGACCGAATAGCTACAGCAGCTATCGAAAGTATCAATACAATTTGTAGTGAGCGAAAAGAAGGAATACCAATTTTTTTTATCATTATGCGGAGTTATTATTGTTGATAAGCGAAAAACAAAAAATCGTCAATTCCATGATAGAAATCCTTCAAAGTCAAAAAAATACATCTGCTGTTAACGTTATCGAGAAAACAATAGATAGAGGCAGATTTTCCGAATATGGAGAAAAAAGGGACTGGGTTGAAACAAATAGAATGCTAAGCAGGATCGGAGATTAGAATGCCATGAACGTGAATTTCAGAACACTAACCCCTTTATGGACAGGCGGCACTGATAAAAATAGTCAGCGTATCCATGAGACCGGCATCATTGGGTCACTGCGCTGGTGGTATGAAGGTATAATCCGAGGAAAGGGTGGCTATGCCTGTAAGGGTGCTGAGTATAAGGGCAATAATGGAAAGCCATGCCGATACAACCCTAAGGAAGGGAAAGACAGGGCATTTCAGGCAATTTGCCCGGCGTGCAGGCTATTCGGCTGCACTGGATGGCGGAGGCAATTTAAGATAGAAATTTCAGGGCTGGAAGAAATACCGCTTTTTTTCTGGGCCAGCAATGGCGTCTACTCCATGGCAGGAAATTGGTTGTGGCGTATGTTCGGTGGAACGGATACGCATGGCACAAAGCAAGGTAAGGGATCACAGGTCCGTTTTACATTTGGAGTAAAAGCCCTGTGGGGGGAGAAGGCTGTTCTCAAGATAACTCCATTAGGATTCAATGAAAAAGAAATTGAAAGTAAATTATCATATCTATTGAGCAGGATTGAAAATCTTGGTGCGAAACCTCAAAACGGATTTGGACAGGTTGAGTTTTTGGACCTGAGTGAGGATTACATTAATGAAGGGGAAAAACTTGTTTCAGAAGATGCGGAAATGAGCAAGTCCCTGAACAAGAAAAACCCTTCCATGTTTTTTTCAACCGCTCCAGAATACTTCTTTACACAAAATTATGAACTGGATGCGCAATCAGTCGAAGAATATCGGGAAAATGGCAGAGTGATCGGAGTTGATTCCGATTTTCAGAGATTCAAGCAGAAGTTTATCCCATGTGCATTTAATATTCGATATAAAAGTTCAGCCAAGAATCCATCTACAGGTCTTGGCATGGATATAGGATTACGGCCATTTTTGAAGGACAAGTTTTCAAAAAAGATTGTCAATATCCTGATGGGTAATGGAGATCCTAAGACAGAAGGGGAAAGAAGCGGTGGAAGGCTCGGAGTGAGCCATCTATATAGAAAAGACAACTCAGGGAAATATGCTTTAAAGATATGGGGGCATGTGCCTCCAGACGCTGGTATAGAGCGCGCGACAGTGGAGAGAGAAATTGAAAACTTTCTCACAAAACATCATGTTCCGAATTTTAAAAAAGCAAGATCCACAAATGGAGTTTAAACATGGACACTGAAAATAAACTTTTTCCATTGGAATATAATGCCGGTGAGATAGGCCGTGTTTTGAAAAGTAAAGAAATGAGGCCTTATGCCAAAATATGGTTTCTTACATCAACTCTCCATACCCAGTATAAAGAATTGAGCCGTTCATACTACAGAGATATCATTGATAAAACAAAAGGCGAGTACAAATCAGATGAAATCATCCCGCAGAGCGCCCTTCATGAATCCATCATGCCTGAAAAGGCGCCATCGGAACTTTTAAGGCATCTGCCTTTCGGTTCCTGGCTGCTCAAATTTACCTTTCAATTGAAAAAACCATATATCAGTCGGGATGACGCGCCATTTTACATTATCGATAATCCCGTACGCAAGGATAAGGTTTATAAAATTCCAATGGTTTCCTCTGCTCAGTGGAAGGGAACGCTGCAGTCTGCCATGGCCAGGGGAATATTGTCTTCTGAAAATCCGGCGGAATTTATTGAGAGACGATTGATGTTCATTCGTTTATTCGGGAATGACAAAGATATCATGGCAGGTTTTTTTGAAGACCAGAGAGATGCCTGGGAAAAAGAATTTAGAAAACAGTTGAACAAATTTTATGGGGTAAAAAAAATAATCGACCTGCATAGAAGCGGCAGGCTCCGCTTTTTCCCATCATTCTTCGATGACATAGGGCTGGAGATCATTAATCCCCACGACCGTGAAAAGAAGACCGGGATCAATCCTATCTATATTGAATCTGTTCCAGGCGGGGGCAAGGCTCAATTCAGACTTCTCTATATCCCCCTTGACATCATGGCTAAACCAAAGGCTGAAATCACAAAAGAGGTAGCTGACGACTGGGAATTCTTAAAGCAGGGCGTAAAGGACCTCTTTACCATATACGGGTTTGGCGGAAAGATCAGCAGCGGCTTCGGGGTGGCCATGGATTCCTTTGTGGAGCAGACGGAATTGTACTGCAAGGGAATGTCAGTAAACATGATGGATGAAACAGAACGGCTTCCGAAAGAACCTTTTTTGCCTGAAGTGGTTCGAGCATTCTATGAAAAATATCCGGGTGAGGACAGGTCTTTTTCAAAAAAGGCCAAGGAATGGTCAAAGAACAAGAAAAAGCGGTCTGCATATACTAAGGCTAAAAAAGCCTATCTAAAATTTAAACAAGAATATGAACTATACAGGCGAAAAATATCGGCAATAAAAGACGAAAAAACAAACCTGACTATTCGATCATTTACTGATCTCGTGAATGTCACACTGGAGGAAACCAGATGAGCAGTATATATCCTGCAGATCGGGCCAATGATAATGCAAAAGACTTCCTGAAAAAAAATGCCCATGCAATCCTGTTTATCGAGTTGGCGGCACTTCTTCATGATATCGGAAAATTAAGTAAAGGTTTCTTGAGGTATCGCCAGGAATGGCAGAGAAAAAAGAAAGAGCCGGATCCTCATGCCGATAAATTTCTTGAAAAACATGAGACATTCAAGACGTTAATTCCAAAAGAGTTTAAAGATATTACTCTGGGAAAATATTCCACCACATTCGATGAAGAGGACTTCTCTATTAAAAAAGCGGTTGATGAGCATGTAAACAAGGAAAGCAACGGCGCTGTCATGAAAGTCCTAAAGGCCGCGGACCGCAATGACAGCGCCATTGACCGTAACAATCCCCTCTATTCAGCAGAGCAGAAGACCGGACAGATATTCAGGTCCAACGTGTTTGGCAACGAGTGTGGCAGCCCTGATCGTATTATCGATTTGGAAAAGCAGGATGAGTACAGGAAGAAGCTTTATCAGGAACTCGCTCGCCTTCTCCCAGATTATCTTCGCGAAGGTAATCCTGGAAAGCACCATTTCAGCTCAAGCCAGAGACGGGATATATTCACATCGGTGCGTTACGCCTTTATACACGGCCTCTCCGATACTTGCAGGCCTCAAAATGATACAACCCTCTGGGACCATTCATATGCTGTTGCCTCTATTGCCAAGGTGTTGACGGTCCATAATCTTTTCTGCACTAAAATAGAAGATATTATCGACAAATTTCAGGATGTGAAATACGACATATTGGGCGTTGGATGGGACGGTTTGGAATTTCTCTCTTATGGGCAGAAAATCGGGGATGTCACTGCCAGAAAAAGGATTATCGAGGAAATAAAAGACCACATCAGGGAGATTGTTGAACATCAATACCCTGTAGGCAACACAGTATATGAGGATGATAACGGCATCTATTTTATTATGCCGGCAAATTTTACACTTATTAAAGAAGGAGCGGACGGAGAAGGGATAAACCAATATGGTGAGTTGCCCGGCATTCTTAAAAAAGAAATTGTCAGGACGGTTTTGGAAGTCTCTGATTGTGAGATACAGCCGCGGTTTGCCCACAAGTCAGGCTGCACCCAACTCACTTATATTGTGGAGGTTATTTCTTCAATAAACAAAAAAATTCCATTCCGCTTTTCGTCTGATACCGAATTTCTGGAGCAATTGAAAGGGACTATAAAATTTCATAAAGGCGAGGAGGTATGTTCTATCTGCCGCCTGCGTCCCGCAGACAGGGAAAAATCCCAGGGTGAAAAAAAGATATGTGACATCTGTTACCAAAGACGGAGAAAAGAGGCCAAAACAAACAGGAATAAAGTGAGGTCAAAAGAAACCATTTTTGTTGACGAGATTGTTGACCAAAACCAGCGAGCGGCCCTCATTGTTGCCAGATTTGATCTTGACCGGTGGCTTGATGGAATGATGCTTCATACCCTTTTTGTCACAGAAGCCCGAGGCATTGAAAATGAAATAAAGACCCTTAATGAAATCCAGGAATTCAAGGGAAAGGAAGAAGAGGCGAGGAAGAAACTGCAAGACGTTGTGTATGACTACAGGAGGATAACCGAGGATATTGATGCAATACTGAATAAGGAAGAGAAGGCGGAATATGTTTCATTTCTATATACCCATGGCCGTGCCTTCCCAAAAGATGAAGACGAAAGGAAAGAGAAGGCAGAGGAACTTGAAAAACTGATTGATTGCAGGTGCGAATCAGTAAAGGATCAAAAAATCTGCAAGTATAACGTTATCAACGCCAAGAGTCCCACCCCATCAACCATTCTCGATGTATGGCAGACAACCCAGAATTTTTTCAAAACCTCGGTAATAAAGGATATTCAGGAAAAGAGCGGCATGATCCTGCGTAACAGGGTTACCCTTGCAGCCAGGACTTCCGTTGGTGGCACTTTTGAGGCGGAGCTGGTCTGCAACGCGCAGACCGAAAAGATTGAAGTCCTGCTCACCTCCGAAAGTAATAAGGCCGACCTGATTGTCTCAAGTGATAAGCTTGAGTCCATAGACAATATTTTACAGAAACCTTCAGAAGCGATCATAAGGATCATTGACAAGGGCTGGGATAATCCGGATCAAAATGAACTGAAGATCAAGGAAAAGGATACAACACCATATTCGCGTTATCGTGTCATTACCGCTTCCCCCTATCTGTTTATGGCAATTGTCCCGGCCGATCAGGCCGTCAAGGTCAGCCGGGATATCTACCAACAGTATCAGGAGCAATTCGGCAAGGTGACCGGCAGGTTGCCCTTCAGTATTGGCAATATCTTCTTCAGGCGGCAGATGCCCATGTTTGTGATACTGGATTCAGCGAGGAGAATGCTCAATAACTTCGAAAGATTTTCTGCAGATGATGCGAAACTTGACGTTACCGGCAAAGAAAAAACCGCAATACAAGACGGAAGATTTGATATACGGGTTATTCCTGACGGAAACCAGGGTAAAGAGTTCTGCTACCATATCCCTACCAGGCTGGGGAATTGTGAAACTGATTATTATCATGCTTACGCATTGCTTTGTCCAGGCAATAAAGCGTCCGGCAGGAAAGGTTTTTTTAAGACCATTGTCGGCGATGTAGTGCCTTATTCCGAGCTTGAAGAAGGCGATAAGCTGTGCCTTTATCCCAATTATTATGATTTTTTATACCTTGACTCAAACCAGAAACGGCACGAAATCTTCAGGTCAGCCGATGAAACGGATTGTTATTTTCTGGAGGAACTTGAACAGAAATTTGTCAGGCTATGGGACAACTTGATTGCAGGAGACGGACTTCCGGGGATAACGCAGACAAAGTTAAAAAACTTAGAGGCGCTGTGGTTGAGCAAATATCAATCATGGGGCGGCAGTCACCCTATGTTCGAAAAACTCGTCAAGACGTCTCTAAATAAAGAGTTTGTCGGCATGACTGACGAAAATAAAGAGTTAATGATGGAAACGCTAAAAAACGGTTTGTTTTTCAGGATGATGGAACTTCAGCACACCATACTCAAAAAGAGAGTGCGTGATGATAAGGAGACTAACAATGACAAAACCGTATGACAAAAAACAATATTTTGCTCTAACATTAGATCCGGTTCATGTCGGCACAGGCGGTTATAGACTCGGTCATGTCGACAATACGATCATGAGGGAACCCGGTTCGAATCTGCCGAAAATTCCAGGTTCAAGTCTTAACGGCGTCCTCCGGGCCTATACCGCTATGGTGGTACAGGGAGACACGAAAGTTGTGCCCAAGCCTAACCAAGAAGGTTTATTGTCTATTGACTGTAAAGAATATCAGAAAATGACATATTTGAGGCCTGCTTACGAAATTTTATCTAAAAAAGACGGTCAATGTAGCATCAAAATTGATAAGGATGGACAGCCACTGATCAAAAAAGATAAAGATAACAATCCAATTTACTACAGTTGCGCAGGAAAAGGCATAGGTGACGGCGAAGGTCATTGCGGACAACATGACTGTCCGGTTTGCACGGCCTTTGGCTTTTCAAGAAGCGATAAAGGGAGTTTTCAGGGTCTTGTCCAGTTCTACGATTTAAGGATTCTGCTTTTCCCTGTCTACACATCGGCAGGTACATTCTGGCTTACCAGTCCGTCCCTTCTTGAAGACGCCTTTATTGAATGCCCTGCTAAAGGCGTAGCCGAAAATAAGTTTGCCAGTACCTTAGAGATGTCCTCATTGTATCTTGGCGGATTTGAATTTGAAAAGGACCAGGAGCAAGCCCCGGCCTTGTCATTATCTGAAGCAATACCAAAGGCCATCCGGGAAAGGGTAATTATAGTTACAGATAGTGTTTGCATAAGATTGATCAATGATAATCTTGAAGTCAGGACCTCGGTGGCAATCGACCCGGCCACCGGCGCTGCTGACGATGGTGCACTCTTTACCTATGAAGCCATTCCCCGGTCAACGGTCATGTGGTTTGATGTTGTTTATAATAGGCCTGAATATTTCCGGATAAACAAAAAAGCGATCGGGTTTAATATTGATCAACTACGTCAAACTATTGAAAAAGGCATGGGGCCACTCGAAGCCCTGGGAATCGGAGGCATGAACACCAGGGGAATGGGCCGTGTCCGCGTGTTGAACCTGGAGGTGAGCGAGCCATGAAAAATATTGATTTAGCATGCGCCGAATGTGGCAACAAGTTGGCCGAGATTGAAAATATTGAGCTATCACTTGTTAATGATACCTTGGCCGTACTGCTGGAACAGGGTCTTTACAGCATGTTTCTTTTTTTGAAATCAAGGGGCTCTACCCACAAAAGTCCAGCGGAAGAGATGTACAAAAAAATTTCTTCTTTCCTTGAAAAGCGGATATCAGATTTTAAGATGGGAGATAATGCTCTCAGCGCCATAAGAAAATATCTTCAAAATGATCCTGCCAAATTGTTCCGGGCCAAGGATATTACAGAGAAGGCCCTCGTATACGCAAGATATCATATACGTGCAAATACAAAGGATAAAAAATGAACTGGAGAGCCTATAAACTGGTCTATAAGGCTGTCAGCCCTATCCATATGGGCTGTTATACACTGGGTTACATCAAGTTGACCAGGCCCTATATAACAGGAAAGGCCATGTGGGGTGCGGCAACTGCCAATATGATGCGAACATATGGTAAGGATGGAACGGGTGGATACCGTGAATTTGGCAAACTTTTCAAGGAGAAGATCATTTTCAGTTATTTCTATCCTGCAATTGATTCTGATTCACCGTTGCTTCCCTGTTACACGAGAGAAGGGGTTAAATATGGCAAGTGGTCAGAGGATGAATTCCAAAGTCGCTTTTTTGGCTCAACCACCAACACCGCCATAGAGCCTGACTCAAATACCGCTGAAGATGAGACCCTGCATGAGTCGGAATATATTTACCATAAAGTGAAAAATGGTGTATCAGGTGAAGTGCGGGCTGTTTTTTTTGTCGGCTATGTCTTTATCAGTGATGACGCATCAGTGAGTGGGCAACCGGTCATTTGGCAGGGTGAAACCGGATGGTCACTACGAAATGCCATTCAGGAAATTTTTGTCGGCGGTGATATCAAGTATGGCTGGGGCAGGCTCATTCTCCAAAATGAGAAATGTGAAACCGACCAGAAAAAAGTGTTTGGTTTCATTTTTAATGGCGCCAGTGCACCGCACATCAAATTCAACAAAAAAAACAGTGGAGAACCGGTTCCTGCCCATCTTTATGTCGACGTATCCTTAAATGTAAAGGGTGATATAGAACCAGTAATTGGCCGAAATTGGAGAAACGGAGATGATTGTGAAAGTGAAGGTGGAAATGAAAAGGATGTGGAACATAAAAGTGGAGCGGGACAGAATGTGAATGCCTGTGGTCTTTATTGGGTCCCCGGTTCAATAATTAAGGCCAATGAAGATGAAGTTAATCTTAAGATTACTAGGTTTGGCCTGTTAGAGGAGGCGTAAGATGAAGATGCATATCAACAATTGGCCAATGCGGAAAATAAATTCCGCTGGTCCTGCTGATGGATGTCATCGTAGAAGTAGCCAAAAATAGCAGTAGTATAAGCATGACGATTGTTGGGACTAGAATATCCATGGGTACTGTGGAATTTGGACAAAAAGTCAGTCAATCTGTGGTAAGCTTTCAAGGATATCGCATCTGCTGCGTGCCTGCCGCCTCACGTCTGCGACACTCTGTGAAGGCCTACAACTCAAGGGGTTGCAACATTCGGGCTGTGCCCAACCCTGTGTTCGGTTACGATCTGTGTTATGGATTGAGACCGACCTTCCAGGATTGACTCAATCCTTATTGGGTATGTCAAAATTCCTGGTTCTAAGATAAAAGAGGAACCCGGGTTGAAGATCATTCTTGCCAGGGAACCCCTAAGCGTAGCAACCCTTAAAAGATAACAAACCAGTGAAAGACAAGAGCAAGGGAATC
>JALTEL010000240.1 GCA_027073945.1 Caldifarciminota bacterium
TATGTATTATTTGTTTTTCGACTAACAATATACCAGAAAGCGAAAGGCTTTGCACGTTAAAAGTTTATTATTTCAAGAGGTTATACCTCAAATCAGCAGTAAAAATTAAGTCCGAAACTTGAGTTAATGCGCTTAACATCCTTCAAAAGAAGGGTGTCCCATTCAGGGCAAGCATTGCGGGGGACCCCTTTGATGTCACCTTTGATGAAGTGAAGGCCGGGATCAAAAAACTGGGGTTAGATGAAGAGGTTTTTGCCGTGGGGCCAAAGTATGGGGAGGAAAAGTCCAGGCTTTTCCTCCAAGCCGATATTTTTTGCTTTCCAACTTATTATCCTCCTGAAGCTTTTCCACTCGTGCTTCTCGAGGCGATGCAATTTGGAAAACCGGTTGTTTCCACGTATGAAGGGGCTATCCCTGAGATTGTGGATGAGGGCGTGACCGGCTTTTTGGTACCCCCAAAGGATTTTCACGCGCTTTCCGAGAAATTAGAGATCTTAATAGCAGATTCGGAATTGAGAGAAAGGATGGGTAAGGCAGGGAGAATGAAGTTTTTTGAAAAGTACACAGTGGACATTTTTGAGAGAAATCTTTTGAAGGTTTTTGAGGAGGTGGCAGATGGCATTAGATAAGAGTCAGGTCTGGCTTTTCAGGGTTCACCATTACGATACTGCTGTCCTATTTGACAAAATTTTTCCATTCCTGAGAGGTCATAAGGCTGTTAACCCTGGAGATACCGTCATTTTAAAGCCTAATTGGATTAAAGAATCTCACTCGCAAAGAAAAAAAGACTGGGATTATATCATCACCCATCCCGCTGTAATTACGGCAACATTGAAAGCTGTTTTGAGATTGCTTGATGGAAAGGGTAAGATTATTATTACCGATGGACCACAAACAGATTCCTCTTTCTCTAATATCCTTGATCGGATGAATGTAGATGAGTGGATTAAAATGGGAAGGGAAAACGGTATAGAAGTTCAACTCCTCGATTTGAGAGAGGATGAATGGATTTCAAAAAATGGAATAATAATAGAACGCAGGAAATTACCCGGTGATCCCAAGGGTTCTGTTACTGTAGATATGAAGGATAAAAGTGCTTTTCAAGGCAAGCCCGTCCCTCCTTTTGGATACTATGGCGCTGATTATAAAAGCGATGAAACTACCTGGGCGCATTCAGGAGGGCGAAATCTTTATAAAGTGTCCCGTTCAGTGATTGAGGGAGATGTCTTTATTAATTTGCCTAAACTTAAAACACATAGGAAAGCGGGTATAACCGTTTGCATGAAAAACCTGGTTGGCATCAATACGTACAGAAATTATTTGCCACATCATGCGGAAGGCAATCCAGAACAAGGCGGAGATCAATTTCCTTCTTACTCAACTAAAACTGTTTTGGAGCAAGCAATTGTTTCCAGAATTAAGAGGTTTTGGGCAGAGCATCCTTCAAGCGCCAAGTATTTTATCCCTATAAAATCGTTAGGCAAAAAGATTTTTGGTGATAATTCTGAGGTTATCAGGGGTGGAAGCTGGTATGGAAACGATACGCTCTGGCGGACTATTATCGATTTAAATAGAATTTTGCTTTACGCAAATTCAGACGGAACCTTACGAAAAGGGGGACTGATACAAGCCAAACGATATGTCGCGGTGGTAGATGGTATCATCGCGGGCGAGGGAGAGGGGCCAATGGCACCTGATAAGGTAAACGCTGAAATTTTAATAGCTGGGTTTAATCCATTGGCGGTTGATTGTGTTGCCGCCAAAATTATGGGTTTTGATTACCAAAAGATTCATTATTTACGGGAAGCGTTCAATTTATCTGATTACCCGATTGCAGATTTCAATTACGAGGATTTAAGGGTGCATAGTAATAATGAATCTTGGGATTCTTATTTGAAAGATATCAGAATTACAGACACATATAAATTCAGGCCCGCTAAAGGTTGGATGGGACATATTGAATTGTAAGTCGTGATGGTAAGTTATAGCGAATCTAAATGGAGACGGTTTTTTTGGAGGCTTCCAAAATTTTTGCAAGACACGGCTGCCTCTCTGTATGGATGGCATCTGGATTCAAAGATTTTTAATGGGTATTATAGGAAGACTTATAAATTCCTCGAGGAAAGCCAGTGGCATTCCGCTGATAAATTGCGGGACTATCAGGGTAGGCAATTAATTAGTTTTCTCAGGTATGCTGTTAAAAACGTTCCTTATTACCGTGATTATTTTGCAAGACAAAGTTTAACGGTAGAAGACATAAGGACAGTGGATGACCTGAAACTATTCCCCTTATTAGACAAAGAAACGGTCCGGTTTAATGCCGATCGATTGATCGCGGAACCTTATAGAAAAAGAACCTCTCAGGTTGTTAATGTTCATACAAGTGGGACCACAGGCAAAGGCCTGCATTTGAAGTTATCCAAAGAGGCTTTTCAGCGCGAGTATGCCTTTAGATATTTACATCTCTCGTGGGCAGGGATAAAACCTAATATGAAAATGGCATTTTTCGCAGGGCATCCAGTAACGCCACCGGAGCGTTTGTCTCCTCCTTTTTGGGCTGAAGACAAAATAAATAAAAGAATTTATTTTTCTTCTCAGCATATAACGAATGCCACTTTACCAATATATATAGATAAATTGAAAGAATTTAAGCCTGAGCTGATTCGTGGGTATCCAAGCTCTGTCTATCTCATAGGGGTGGGAATTCTTGAGCATGGAGCAAAAGGCGTTTCACCGAAGGCGGTATTTACAAACTCTGAAACCCTTTTGGGTTATCAGCGCGAGGTTATTGAAAGGGCTTTTTCATGTAAGGTTTTTGATTGGTATGGAAACACTGAACAGGTCGCGAATATTGTTGAATGTGAGCGGGGAAACAGACATGTAAAGGCTGAACACAGTTTTGTGGAATTTCTAAAACAGGATGGAATGCCAGCAAAGCCAGGTGAGCTTGCCGAAATGGTATGTACTGGATTTGGAAATTATGCTATGCCGCTTATACGTTATCGAGTTGGTGATATGGCTGTATTGTCTGATCGCGGTTGTTCGTGTGGCAGAAATGATTTAATCGTTGATAAAATTGTCGGACGGGTTGAGGATATTGTGGTTACACCAGATGGCAGACATGTCGGAAGGCTTGACCATCTGTTTAAAGACATGTTGAACGTTAAAGAAGCGCAGATTGTACAAGAAATGATAGAGGAACTTAAGATTCGCATTGTTAAAAGAAAAGGGTTTAATGATAAAGACTTACAGCTTCTTGAGAAAGAAGCTCGTCTAAGATTGGGCAATAGTATACGCTTTCAATTTGAATTTGTCGATCATTTAGAAAGGGAACCTTCGGGGAAGTTGAGGTTTGTTATTTCAAGGATCCCGAGAGACGCGCAGGTGATTTTTTAAACTCAAGTTTCGGAGTTAATATATCAGCCTGTAATTAAAGAGTTTTTTTATGCAACACACGAATTAGTCTTATGTTGCTATATTAAACGTATAATATATTAATAAACTATTACTAATCATTATATATTTTTATTGAATACTGCAACAAAAAATAGAATTTAGCAGACACGGCTATTTTTACTTAATTTTCAAGAGGTTAATCCAAGTCCGAAACTTGAGTTTAAAGTAGGGATATGAAACAGTTGACCCAAAAACTAAAATCAGGTCAGATGCGTGTTTTAGAGGTTCCTATTCCATCTCTGGAACCGGGGGCTGTGCTGGTCCAAAATTTTTATTCCCTTATCTCAGCGGGGACGGAATCCTCCACTGTTCAGGCCGCCCGCAAGGGTTACATCGGCAAGGCAAAAGAGCGGCCGAAACAGGTCAAACAGGTTCTTGATACCCTCAAGGCTAAGGGGCCTATTCAAACCTATCGGGCTGTCATGAAAAAGCTGGACGCCTATTCGCCTCTTGGCTACTCTTGCGTGGGTAAGGTCATTGGCGTGGGCGAGGATATCTTCGATATCCGGGTCGGCGATATGGTCGCCTGTGGCGGGAAAAGTGCCTGCCACGCGGAGGTGGTTGCCGTGCCACGCAATCTTACAGTCAAATTGCCGGAATTAAACCCTCAAGATCCGGATAAACACATCAGGGTGGCGGCCTATAACAGCCTGGGGGCTATCGCCCTTCAGGGAGTCCGCCAGGCAGACACGCGACTGGGAGAGGTTTGCGCCGTCATTGGGCTTGGACTGATCGGGCAATTGACATGCCTGATGCTTCGTGCCTCCGGGATAAAAACCATAGGGATTGACATAGATTTGGCCATGGTTGATATGGCGGCGAAACACTGTGCCGATTACGCCCTGTTACGGGATACCCCAGAGATTGAGGAACGCGTTTACGAAATTACAGAGGGCCTTGGATGCGACAGCGTCATTATCACGGCCGCTACATCTTCTCTTGACCCCATTAATTTTGCTGGGGCGATTGCGCGAAAAAAGGCAACGATTGTGGTCCTGGGAGCCGTTCCAACAGGATTTGACAGGGAACCGCATTATTACAAAAAAGAACTGACCGTTAAGATGTCCTGTTCCTATGGCCCAGGGAGATATGACCCTTTTTATGAGGACAAGGGAATCGATTATCCGGCCGCGTATGTCCGCTGGACTGAGAATAGGAACATGCTGGCTTTTCAGGAATTTGTCGCTTTGGGGAAGGTAGATCCAACCTATTTAACAACCCATGTTTTCTCGTTAGAGGACTCCCCCAAGGCCTATGACATGATCATGGAAAAATCAGAACCTTTCGTGGGTATTTTGATTGCCTATGATGGGGAGAAAAAACAGGTTCAGGAAAGGGTCAATTGCATAAAGATAAAAGGGAACCAGAATAAGGTCGCCATAGGTTTTATTGGGGCGGGTTCATACGCCCAGAGTTACCTTTTGCCTAATATCCCCAAAGACAAGGCTATCCTTAAAGGGGTTATGACCTCATCTTCGGCAAGCGCAAGATCTGTCGCGGACCGATACGGGTTTGAATTTTGTACGAGCGATGAAGGTGACATTTTAAATGACCCGGATATAAATGTCGTTTTTATCGCTACCCGCCACAATACGCACTCTAAATATGTGATTGACGCCTTGAAAGCAGGCAAGCATGTTTTTGTGGAAAAACCTTTGTGTCTCGACAGAGACGAGTTAGAAACGATTAAATCTCTTCTCACGACCTCTGATTTGAGGCTTATGGTTGGGTTTAACCGCAGGTTTTCTCCGTTGACTGAGTTCTTGCGCGAAAAAATGGGGAGTGGCCCCAAGGCTATGATCTACCGGGTTAATGCCGGAGCGATTCCCGCGGATTCCTGGATTCAGGACAGGGATGTTGGGGGAGGACGCGTTCATGGAGAGGTGTGCCATTTCGTGGATTACTTGAGTTTCATGGCCGGGTCACTTCCGGTCTCTGTTTTTGCCCGATCCATGCCGGATCCTCAGGGCTTGAATGATACGCTTAGTGTGTCACTTCAATTTGCTAATGGTTCCATCGGTACTGTCCATTATTTCTCGAATGGCTCTAAATCCATGCCCAAAGAATACGTAGAAATATATAGCCATGGCACTACCGGGGTGCTGAATGACTACAGAGAGGCTTTGGTGTATTCCCGTGGAAAGCCAAAAAAGAGAAAATTAATGACCCAAGATAAAGGGCAGAAAGAAGAGGTTCGGTTGTTTATTGAGAGTGTTCTGAAAGGAATCGAATCACCCATTTCCTGGAAGGATATCCTCAGGGTTACAGAGGTCAGTTTTGCTATTGAAGAATCCCTGCGATCTGGGCGGGTAATAACATTTGAAGGCTGAGGTGCCAGAGGAAGAAATCGTTTCTTCACTGAATCGCCTTTTGGCTTGGTGTGAGAAACATGAGTTTAAGGGATGGGATGTTTTTGATGGCTTGAATTCGCGCGTTTTACAAAAGACTTTCCTTTACAGAAGCCCTTTAATACGACTGGCGTGGATTCAGTTTTTTAAAAGGTCTCCTGTCAATTTCAGGGTCCTTGCCATGGTCCCTAAAGGATACAACGCGAAAGGGCTGGCTCTGTTCGCGTCTGGTTTGTTGCGTATGGGCAGGATTGAGGAGGCCAAAAACCTGCTTTTCCGCCTGAGAAAGATGACTTGTTCCGGCTATCAGGGAATAAGTTGGGGATACAATTTCCCCTGGCAGGCGAGGGCCTTCTATGTGCCTCAAGGGAAACCCAACCTGATTACGACTGTGTTTGTGGCAAATGCCTTTTTGGACTATTTAGCCGCAGATGAACACAGATTAACGCAAGTAAAGAGGAATAAAGAATATCTTAGAATTGCTGAGGGTGCATGTGAGTTTATATTAAGAGAGTTAGTTATCTTTGAGGATAAAAACAAGCTCTGTTTTGGATATGTACCGGGGGAAGAAGCGAGGATACACAACGCGAATATGCTGGGAGCGGCTTTGCTTGGGCGCGTGTATAGCTTAACAAAAAACGAGATCCTTCTTTTAAAATCACGTAAGGCGATGGCCTATTCAATGAACGCTTTAAGGGATGACTATTCATGGCCATATGGTGAGCGGTCTCATCATCAGTTCGTCGATAATTTTCATACCGGATTTAATTTAGTGGCATTGAAAGAATGGATGGATTCTACTGGAGAGCGCATTTGGGAAAATGAGCTTAAAAACGCATATAAGTATTTCCTTGAAACGTTTTGGTTGGAGAATGGATGCCCAAGATATTATAATGACTCCCTCTACCCGATTGACATTCATTGTTCAGCCCAGGGAATCGTTACATGTTGCAAACTCGCAAAATATGACCCCAAAAGCATAGATTTCGCAGGTAGAATCGCGCGATGGGCCTTAGAAAACATGCGAGATAAAGAGGGGTACTTTTATTACCAGAAAAATAGGTGGTATACGGACAGAATAGCATACATTCGTTGGTCACAGGCATGGATGTTTTATGGTCTAAGCTATTTGATAATCCATTGGTGTAAAACGAATAAGGAAAATCCCTTTGATTAAGTTATTGTTGATTGCCGGTGCGCGACCAAATTTCATGAAGATTGCACCTATAATAAGAAGCCTAAAGCTGAAAGCTGAAAGCTCAAAGATAGAAGACAGCAGTCAAAAGCTCAAAGCCAACAGCAATCCGCAGACCCGCCTGCCACTCCAAGGCACGAGCGGGCAGGTTACCACAGTACGGTCTCTCGGAGCTACGGGGCAGGCGCAGCAGGTACAGATTGAGTATAAACTGGTGCATACTGGTCAGCACTATGATTATGAGATGTCACAGGCCTTCTTTGAGGACTTGGATATCCCAAAGCCGGATTATTTTTTAAATGTGGGGTCGGGTAGCCACGCGGAGCAGACAGCCAAAACAATGGTTGAATTTGAGAAGGTATGCGAGAAAGAGAAACCTCATATTGTCATTGTTGTAGGCGATGTCAATTCTACATTAGCGTGCAGTATCGTGGCTAAAAAATTCAATATCAAGGTAGCGCACGTGGAGGCAGGGTTGCGTAGCTTCGACTTGACAATGCCGGAAGAGATCAACCGCATGGTCACGGATGCTATCACGGACTATTTCTTTGTTACTGAACAGAGTGCCATAGAAAACTTGAAAAGAGAGGGGAAACCGGAGGAGAGGATATACTTTGTTGGGCACGTGATGATCGATAACCTGCTTTATCAGCTTAAAAAAATTGAGAACGCAGGATGCGTTTCGTCAAATTATCAAAGGCTTAAGCAGGAACTTGGCCAGTATGCCTTTTTAACTTTGCATCGTCCATCCAATGTGGATTCTAAGGAAACCTTGACAGGAATTGTCGAGGCCCTGAATCTGATTTCTAAAAAGATACCTATCGTTTTTCCCGTGCATCCGAGAACGGCAAAGATGCTCAAATATTTTAGATGTAAATTATCGGAAAGGGTTCATCAGACACCTCCTCTAAGATATCAGGATGCCTTGTTTCTCTGGAAGGATGCGAAATTAGTCATGACGGATAGCGGTGGATTGCAGGAAGAGACAACCGCCCTTGGTATCCCATGTCTCACGTTAAGAGATAATACGGAACGGCCTATTACCTGCGAGATCGGAACAAATAGGCTGGTTGGCAACAGGCCATCGAAAATAATAAGGGGATTTGAAGAAGTAATAAATGGAGGGAAAATTAAAGGAAAAGTTCCACCTATGTGGGACGGTAAAGCGGCCGAGCGTATTGTGGATATTTTGTTGCAAGTCATTGAATAGAAATATAATGAAAGACATTAGGGAACTTGATAGCTCGAAAGTGAAAAAGGGGCACACCTCTTCTCGGACTATCTCTTTTCTGGGAATCCCCATGCATGCCTGGACCATGGAACAGACTGTTCAGGAAATTTCTCGACGTTTGGATAAAAATATATTTACCCAGCATGTTGTGGTAAACGTTGCTAAACTGGTTAACATGCAGAAAAATTTAGCTCTGTGTGAGGCTGTCTTGGGATGTGACATTATCAATATTGACGGGATGGGCATTGTTTGGGGGGCACGTATACTGGGCAAAAATGTGCCTGAACGTGTCTCGGGAATTGACTTGTTTCTCAGATTACTTGAACTGGCTTCCGAGCGAGGAGAGAAGGTTTACCTACTGGGAGCTAAAAAAGATGTGATTGAGAAGGCAGTTGACAACCTTCAGCATGATTTCCCTAATTTGAAAATAGCGGGTTGGCATCATGGATATTTCTGGGATAATGAGGAAATGGTTGTTAATGAAATTGCCTCGTCTGGCGCAAAGATGCTTTTTATAGCAATTTCATCTCCCCAAAAAGAAGAATTTATGCATAAATGGCGGGGGAAATTGGGGGTAAAGTTTGCCATGGGGGTTGGTGGTACCTTTGATATTGTGGCTGGGAAAACAAAAAGGGCGCCAGAATGGATGG
>JALTEL010000241.1 GCA_027073945.1 Caldifarciminota bacterium
CCCACGGATTGGGTAAAAACATTTTTTTATATAAATTTAAGGCAAATCTGTCTGTCATACCTGAAATATAGTCAACAACTGCCGTTTCTATATCATCCGAAAATCTCTTTGGCAGCCTGTCGGGGTGTTCGTAAAAATAATCAAAGATATCTCCTATAACCTTTAGGGCTTTATCCACCTCACTTTTAACCCTTTCTGAATAGTAGACATTTTTAAAAAGAAATTCTCTCAAGCCGTCCAGCGCCTGCAGTATTTCACTATCCATCGATATAAATTCATAGTCTTTCTCCAAAGTGCTTTTTATTACGCTCTTTACCAGTGTTGCAATTCTCATTGAATGGCTGTAGCCCAGCACAGATGAAATATTGTTCGGTATATCGCCCTCTTTTATGATTCCAGCCCTTATTGCATCGTCTATATCGTGATTGACATACGCTATAATATCAGCTATACGCACAATCTGCCCTTCAAGCGTAAATGCAATACGTGATCTGTCTTTTGGGATTATTTCACCTTTGCCTTTTGAATGTTTTAAAATGCCGTCTCTGACCTGATCCGTTAAATTCAAGCCCTTTCCGTCCTTCTCTATTACATCCACTACCCTCAGACTCTGTTCCCAGTGTTTAAACCCTTTCTTAGATTTTTCATTCAGTACAGCCTCCCCTGCATGTCCGAAGGGCGTGTGCCCTAGGTCGTGCCCCAAGGCTACAGCTTCAGTTAGCGTTTCATTTAGCCTCAAAGCCTTTGCTATGGTTCTTGCTATCTGTGAAACCTCTAAGGTATGTGTCATTCTCGTTCTGTAATGGTCACCCGAAGGTGAAAAGAATACCTGGGTTTTATGCTTCAGCCTTCTAAATGACTTGCAGTGTATAATTCTGTCTCTATCGCGCATAAACGAGGTTCTAACATCATCGACATCGGATCCATTACCTCTTGTGGCGGAAGAAGACAAAAAGGCATGTTTGGATAAGGTCAAAACCTCTATATGCTCCAACTCTTCCCTTATCAGCACAGATCCAGTTCTCTCAAAAATCTATACCAGAAAAACCTATCTGCCTCATCTATCATAAGGATATCGGCTTTTTTGTCTATATAGATAGGGGAATTCAGCATAAGGGACAGTATAAGTGCATCCGGTATTTGAATACAAAAAGACCTTGTATTGTTATTGCTATCCTTTATATTGACAACAGCCCTATTGTCGCTGGCACTATCCACAATCAAAGAATCCACCCAAAAATCTATCTCACTAAGCAGATTGATTATAAATTCATACACGCTACCCTGAGCAGCATAGGCATCTATAAGCAATAGAGTTGTAATACGGGCTTTGTCATAGTTTACGGGAAATCTGTATTCGTCTCTGTTTTCATCCTCACAGTAGATAAAACAACTGCCGTTTTCATTTATCTCAACATCTTTAATTTTCAGTTCTAACATATTACTTCACCTACCAAAGAGTGTTTCAGCGCTTTGGTAATTTTTACATTTACAACATCACCTGGTTTTATATTATCCTTAAAATCAAAATTGACAACCGTATTCTGCCTATTTCTTCCAAAAAACATGTTGCCCTTTTTTGCAGCACCCTCCGTTAGTACTTCAAACACCTCTCCTACAGCATTTCTGTTTTTCTCCTGAGTAATTTCAGCCTGCAGCTTTTGCAGTCTGTTTAAGCGTTCAATCTTGACATTTTCCTCTACCTGAGGCTCTATATCCTTTGCTTTGGTTAAAGGTCTCTTTGAATATTTAAACGAAAACGAGGTATCGTATCTCACATCTTCTACAACTCTCATCGTTTCTTCAAAATCCTCTTCAGATTCAGTCGGAAAACCCACAATAATATCCGTGGTAACAGACCCGCTTTTAACAAAATCCTTAAAAGTATAGATCTTATCCAGATACTCCTCTTTTGTATACCCCCTTTTCATCAACTTAAGTATTCTGTTTGACCCGGATTGCAGCGGCAGGTGTATATGCTCGCAAACCTTATCCAGATCCCTCATAGCCTCTATCAGCCTGTAAGAAAAGTCTCTCGGGTGTGAAGTGGTAAATCTTATCCTTTTCAATCCCTCAATCTCGTTTATATCATAGAGCAGATCCACAAAGTCATACCCCAAACCCCTGCCGTATGAATTCACATTCTGCCCAAGCAGCATAATCTCTTTTGTTCCGCTTTCAATTAGAGCCTTTATCTCATCTATAATCGACTCTTTGGTTCTTGAAATCTCCCTTCCCCTTGTATAAGGCACTATGCAGTATGTGCAGAAGTGATTGCATCCATACATAATATCAATAAACGCATTTATACTCTTTCTGTGCGGAAATATGTAGTCCGGATCATCCATACCACCCTCTACAAAAACACCCTTTTTGTTCAAATCTTTCGCAATTTCATAGAATTTGTCTATATTTGAGGTGCCTACAACAAAATCCGATACCTTCGCAAGCTTTTTATAGTTGAATTGGGCGACACAGCCCATAGAAACAATTTTGGCTTTTTTATTTATGGATCTGATACGGCCTATTTCGGAATAAATTTTACTCTCAGCCTTCTCTCTTACGGCACACGAATTAATAATAACAACATCAGCCTCTTTTATGTCAACAGGAGAAAATCCGGCCTCTTCAAATATGCAATAAACCTTCTCAGAATCCCTTTCGTTCATCTGGCATCCGTA
>JALTEL010000242.1 GCA_027073945.1 Caldifarciminota bacterium
GTATAATACCGTGTATTGCAATACATTATGTTAAAAGGCTATATTTAAAGGTGTCTATTTTTTTAACAGTAACGCTAATCGTATGAAAAATAAAACGTGAGGAAGCTCAATGATTTACAGACGATAAAAGTTACAAAATGTATCTGAATGTATATTTTTTGATTTTTCGGATACCTTGCAGTAAAATTATAGTACTATGAAAAAAGAGTGGCAAAGCGAACTATTAAAAGATATAATATTAAATACTTCCATTGAGATGTCCCAGAGAGAATTCTCCTTAAAAATTCTCAAGGCGGTTAGCAGACACACACCGTACAGTTTATTTGGTATTTTTATATACAACGATAAAGAACATATGTTAAAACGTATTATGGCCATTGGGAAAAATCATAATAAAGTGGTTCAATTCAATGATGAATATAATCTTAAAGAAAGCGAGGGTGTAGTGGGCAGAGCATTCAGAAGTCAGAGTGTTCAGATATCCCATATCATGCATGATAAGGATTACAAAAATCCCCATCCTGTAGAGACGGAGTACAAAGGCGAGTACTGCATGGCACTTCCCATTATTTACAATAAAAAGCCCTATGGAGTGTTTTATATAGAAAATAGACATGAGTTCACAGAGGAAGAGAAAACAACATTGGGTGCTATGATGTCTGTTATTGCAAGAATTTTTGCAAACAGGATTCTAAGCGAGAAGGTTGAATTTGCAAGGAAAGAAAATGAGAGCATTATAGAGGCAATATCTGAACCAATTTTTATTATTGATAACAATTACACAATCAAGCGCGTAAATAGGAGTTTTTTAGATGAATTCCAGATGAAAAAAGAGCAGGTAATTGGTAAAAAATGCTATGAAATTGTGGAAAAGAGCAGGAAACCTCCATTGAATTGCCCGCTTGCGAACCTTTTATCCGGCAAAAAAATGGCATCAGGTGAAATTTCTGTGAGTAAAAAACAGTACAGTGCAGTGGTTTATGGACTTAAACAGGAAGAAAACCAAACTGTTTATGTCCATACATTAAAGGATATTTCCAAGCTCAGGGAGAAGGAGTACGCTCTGAATTTACTGTATGATACGAGTTTAAAACTGTCTGCTTCCAAGAATATTGAAGAATTTAAAAAAGTTGTGGAAAAAGTGCTTGAAACTGAAAATAGTTTAATAGTGAGTGTTTTCTGGAGAAATAATTTTAAAGGCAAGTACAGGTATTACAACCACACAACACATCCTAATACTGTGAGAAAAGGTGCTACCACTGAAGGTGAATTCATCAGCGCAAATTTCTTGAAGATTCCAATAATATATCTTGGTGAGGAAGTGGGTGAATTTGTGGTCCAAAATCCATTGAACAGACCAATTCCAGCCAGTAAAATACGCTTTTATGAGACCCTCGCACATACTGTGTCCACCTCAATTCAGAATTTGTATCTTATGGAAGGACTTAAGGGCGCCCTTACATCTCTCAATAGAAATTACAAAGAAACGCTGGAATCACTCTCCCATGCACTGGATTATAGAGAGCAGGAAACAGAGTTCCATTCAAGAAGAGTTGCGTCTTACGCACTGCTTATAGCGAAAAAAATGGGACTCACTGAAGTTGAACTTAAAAATCTGTATTGGGGAGGATTGATGCATGATATAGGCAAAATAGGTATACCCGATGCTATTCTTCTGAAGCCTGCAAAATTGACAGAAGAAGAATGGGCTGTTATGAAAAAACATCCTCTCATTGGATATGATATTCTTAAGGATATAGAATTTTTAAAGGAAGCAACAAAGGTTGTGCTCTACCACCATGAGAGATGGGACGGCCATGGATATCCTGAAGGCTTACAGGATACTGAGATTCCCCTTATCGCGAGGGTTTTTGCAATATCGGACACTTATGATGCAATTACATCTGACAGGCCATACAGAAAAGCTCTTTCTGCGGAATACGCCTTTTCAGAGATTGAAAAGAACAATGGCAAGCAATTTGACCCCAATATAGGTAGTGTTTTCCTGTCGAAAATAAGCTATAAAGAACTTGCTGAAGTAAGACGCAGGGTTTCAACTGACCCCACATATTCACCTATTTAAAACTAAAGATAGTGCATATCTTGTAAAAATTAAAATGGCTTTTTATTCCCATGCAGAAAACCTGCGTTCGAGATCTCCTTTAATCGGTCTTCAGCTTTTAAAAATACCCTGCCGTTTCCTTTTTTCACTTTACCTATCTCTTTCGCAAGGCTGATGGGAATGCTGGCGTTTACCGGGGCAGTGAAGGCAATCTCATACTCTTCCCCGCTGGATACAACCAATTCATATAATTCTTCTCTGCTGAATATGTGCATTGACGGGTGAACAGGTATTTTATCAAAGTATACAAACATATCTGTATTGCTCATATCTGCCATTCTTCCGAGGTCAATTCCAAGTCCGTCAGATATATCTATTGAAGCATGTACATCAGTGATTTTCAGTATCTTTTGCATTTCTGTGAATCTTGGGATAGGGTGCTTGAATTTTGTCAGTATTGACTCCGGGATGTCTGCATTGTCCTTGACAAGCTTGAAAAAACCTGCTACCCTTCCAATATCTCCTGTTACATATATGTTGTCACCCTCTTTGGATTTGTCTCTTTCAACAACATTAAGGGATTCTCCGACAACAGATATTGAGATTGAAAAACAATCCGAATAAGCAATATTTCCGCCCCCTATTGTGCAATTGAAGATATTACAGCACTCCTCAAAACCCCTGTAAAGTTCGTTAATATCTCTTTTAGAGACTCCTTGATTTATGTGCATATCAACAAGGGCTGTCAATGGTGAGCTGCCTTTCGCCGCAAGGTCAGACAATGCCCCTGCCATTGACCTGTATCCTACCTCTTTCATTGTAAGTAACTCTCTGTTGAAATGCGTTCCTTCTATTGAGCAATCAATGCTCAATGAAAGAATTTTCCCTGTGTTTTCTTTTATAAAGAGTGCATCATCTCCAGGTATATTGGGCACTCTTTTCGTGGATTTCCAGAACTTGCTCAATTCCCTGAGTATTTCTTTCTCATTCATAGAAAAATTCAAACTGCTGTCTAAACCTGTCTCTAAAGTTGTTGTCTGTAAAAGGCCTCAGTAATAATGCCAGCACTACTTTACTGTTGACATTGCTCTTTAAGTATTTTTCCGATATAAATGCCATATCAAGCATGTCTCTGGCTGTGGCTCTGCTAAATGCCCCGGAGAGCTTTAAAATTTTATCCTTTATATCCAGATTCATTATTGACTTTTTCATATCATAAAGCAGAAGCATGTCATGCGCTATTGTACCGTACATATCCACGAATGAATGTACAGCATTTCTGTCTCCTGTAATCTCTGAAAAAAGTTCCCCGATTGCTTTGAAGTTCCTGTCTATAAGATGCCCTATAAATTCACTTCTTATCTCAAAAATCCAGGATTCTATGATTTTTTTTGCCTTGCCAATGCTGCCCTCCGACATTTTGAACAGCATAAGCGTTGATACATCGGTATTGAACGGATATTTAATAAATTCACTGTATGGAACAGGATTAAAACTTATCTGTTTTCCCCTTGATAATACAGTTGGTAATATTGCTCTTAATAAAGATACAACAAATATGATAACGGTCTTTGGAGGGGGTTCCTCCAATAGCTTAAGTAGGCTGTTCTGTGCTTCATGATTCAGGTTCTCCCCGTTTAAAACCAGCACTACCCGTCTTTTTGCACTGAATGTACCGCTCCTTGATAGCCTTTTTTTTATGTCCTTTACCTGCTCTATCTTAATGAATTTTGTGCTATCAAACTCTCTGGGTCTTATGAATATTTCAGGGCTCAGCGGAGGATTTACCCCGTCTGGAAGTACGTATATAAAATCAGGGCTTGTAAAGATATTTGTATTTTTGCAGGCCTCATAGTTGTTATCTTTGCACATCAAATATTTACAAAATCTGTATGCAATGGTTGATTTTCCTATGCCAGAAGGGCCTTCAAAAATAAGGAAATCAGGGATTTCATCCTGCTCTATCATTCTCTCAAGTATAAGCTTCTCTCTCTCATGTCCCAGTATATCTCCAAACAGCCGCATAATCTCAGAGTTCCTTTTTAAGGTATTGCCCTGTATAAGAATTTGGACATTGTATTATGGATTCGGGTGTGCCTTCTGCGATGATTTCTCCGCCATGCTCTCCACCTTCAGGACCCAAGTCTATCACCCAGTCACAGCTCTTTATGACATCAAGATTGTGCTCTATGACAAGTACGGTGTTCCCCTTTGAAACAAGGACATCAAGTACTCTGATCAATTTTTTAACATCATCAAAATGCAGTCCTGTTGTGGGTTCGTCAAGTAAGTACAATGTATTCCCTCTGGATACCTTGGACAATTCTTTTGCGAGTTTGACTCTTTGAGCCTCACCGCCTGAGAGTGTTGTAGCCGGTTGACCGAGCTTAATATACCCGAGTCCCACATCCCGAAGTAGCTTCAATTTTCTTTCTATAGGAACAATTTCTTTAAATAATTTATAGGCTTCATTTACAGACATTTCAAGCACATCCGCTATGGAATGTCCTCTGTACTGTACCTCCAGCGTTTCCCTGTTAAACCTTTTGCCCTTACAGACATCACAGGGCACATAAATATCAGGCAAAAACTGCATCTCAACTCTTATAAAGCCTTCACCTCTGCAGGCCTCACATCTGCCCCCCTTGAGATTAAAGGAAAATCTGGACTGAGTATATCCTCTTTTTTTAGCCTCCGGAAGCATTGAGAAAAAATCTCTTATAGGGGTGAATGCGCCTGTGTAAGTTGCAGGATTTGACCTTGGAGTCCTACCTATGGGGCTCTGGTCAATATTTATAATTCTGTCAATGTACTCAATCCCATCGATTCTATCGTGAAGTCCGACCTGTACCCTTGATTTATAAAATTTTTTCATGAGAGCGTTGTAAAGCGTATCCTCCACAAGGGAAGATTTCCCTGAACCGGATACTCCTGTCACACATACAAACAAACCCAGAGGTATGCGTACATCTATGTTTTTCAGGTTATTCTGGCGTGCGCCTTTTATTGTAATATACATGCGGGATGGCTTTCTTCTTTTTGAAGGTATTTTTATACTTTTTGAGCCTGATAGATATTGACCTGTTATTGACTTTGTATTTTTGGCTATTTCACTGTAAGTACCGGTGGCGACAAGCTTACCACCCCTGTATCCAGCACCTGGTCCAAGGTCTACTATCCAGTCTGATTCCTGCATTGTTTCTTTGTCATGTTCAACCACAATGACGCTGTTTCCCATATCGCGTAAATATTTCAGAGTTTTAATAAGCCTTGAAGTGTCTTTAGGATGCAGGCCAATTGTAGGTTCGTCCAGTACATATAGAACGCCTGTAAGTCCCGAGCCTATCTGAGTCGCCAGCCTTACCCTTTGATCTTCTCCCTGAGACAGAGTCTCTGTGGGTCTGTCAAGGGTCAGGTATTCAAGACCAATATCTATCAAAAATTTTATCCTTCTTTTTATTTCTTTTACGATCTGTCTGGCTATGATTTTTTTAATTCCACTGAAACTCAAATTGTTAAAGAAATTATAAGCCTCTTTCGCATTCAATTTTGTTATGTCGTAGATATTTTTACCCTGTATTGTTACGGACAATGCCTCGGGTTTCAATCTGGCCCCCTTGCAGGCGGGACAGGTTTTCTCCATCATAAGCTTGTTGAGGTCTGCTTTTACCCATTCGGATTCTGTTTTCTTATATCTTCTCCATATATAAGGTATTACAGGTTCAAAACCCATTTCATGATTTTTTTCTCCGTAAAGAATTATGTGCTTGAATTCATAAGGCAGCTTTTTCCAGGGACTGTGGATATCCGTGCCAAAGCGAGCGGCCAGTTTTGTTAACTGGTCTTTTATAAAGGGATTCGGCTCACCCCATACCTTGATTGCACCTTCGGGAATTGAAAGTGAGGGATTTGTAATAACCGCATTTGGGTCAACCTCTATTTTAATGCCAAGTCCTCCGCATACAGGACATGCTCCATAAGGAGAATTGAAGGAAAATAATCTTGGTTCCAGCTCGTCCATTGAAAATCCGCAGGAAGGACACATTAGCTTCTCGGAAAATATTTTTTCATTTTCATCTTCGTCCAGTATTTTTACAATTCCGTCGGATTCTTTCAATGCAGCCTCTATGCTCTCCGAAAGTCTTGAGCGAGATGCTTCCTTTACGATTATTCTGTCTATTATCAATTCAATTGTGTGCTCTTTAAATCTTTCAAGTCGGGGTGGATTTTCAAGGTCATGTATATTATTGTCAATGCGCACTCTCAAAAAGCCGCGTCTCTCCAATCTTTTGAAGAGCTCAAAGTACTCTCCTTTCCTTCCCCTGATAATGGGAGCAAGAACCATTATCTTTGTCCCTTGCGGAAGTTTAAATACTTCTGCTACTATTTCATCAACTGTAGATTTTTTGAGTTCGATACCACATTTGGGGCAGTGCGGAACTCCAACCCTTGCGAACAATAATCTCAGGTAATCATATATCTCGGTTATAGTCGCTACAGTTGAGCGCGGGTTTTTTGATGATTTTCTCTGTTCTATGGAAATAGCCGGAGAAAGACCTTCCATATGGTCAACATCGGGTTTTTGCATAAGTCCGAGGAACTGTCTTGCATACGCTGACAATGATTCCACATATCTTCTTTGTCCCTCAGCGTAAATTGTATCAAATGCAAGGGAAGATTTTCCCGAACCGGATACACCTGTTATAACAACCAGTTTATTCCTCGGTATTTTGACGTCAATATTCTTCAGATTGTGTACCCTCGCGCCCTTCACTATTATAAAATCTGTCATAAGTTAATTATTTACCTTATGTGAGGTACATACAAGCTACGATAAGGCTTTTAAATACTATGCGCTTTTTATTGCAATGCTTGAATTTCAAGCCCATTGCATTTTTGAAGGAGTATTAAGAAAAATATATTTTAAGCTATCTCAATGCTTCCCATTGAATTATTTATTACAATACGAGATTTTCCGCTGCCAAAGATGTAAGTATTTCCTTCCTTCTCAAAATTAAGATTCTCGTTTACTTCTATACTGCCAAACGAATTGTTTATTTCCATAACACCGTCGAAATGCTCCGGGATTTTCAATTCAACGGAGCCCATGCTACATTTGATTAAAAGGGATTCTGGGCATTTTTCAAGTGCAATCTCAGCGCTTCCTAATGAAATATCCACCTGTCCGTTCGAGCAGTTCATGGTGCCTTCAAAAGCTCCTGCCCCAATTTTTATTTCTGCCTGTTTTGCCTGAATTGTTCCTGACAAATCTCCAGTTTTTACAGAAGCGGTTACGCGCTTCATATCAAGTGGCAGAACAATTTCCATATCACCTGTAAGCGAAAAGATTTTATTATTATCATAATTGAGAGAGCCCTCTCCTTTTATAAGGATATTGTCACGCTTTGCCGGTTTCAAAGTGATATCCCCCATTGAGCCTTCTATATCCAGTATTCTGTCGTTTGCCGGTATTTCTCTGTCTATGCTTTCCGTGTTACCTGCGGATTTTATCATGTTTGGTATAGATGAAAGCACAGCTGCGATCCCGTCTTTTAAGCCTGCGCCTGCACTGGGCGTTTTATCTGAAAGATGTTCCTTTTCAATATGCTGTATAAGACTATATGCCTCATCGGAGTTTATCCTTTTTTCTTCGAGTAATTTTAGAACATCTTTAATTGTCTGCATAATCCCCCCTTATTTTTTGCTCTGCCTCATCAACGCTCATTTCGCCTTTTTCAACGCGGTCGAGCACTTTTTTTACATTAGTCTTTGATTTGCCCTTTACTTTGAGCCCATCAATAAAATAATATGCGCCTATAATAATGAGTATAAAAGGCCAATCTCTTTTAAAAGAAAGGTATCCCATATTGGAAAGCCATATCCAGGCTCCCAGAATAACAAGCACTATTCCCCAGAATGTTCTGCTTTTCATTCCATTCTCCTTTTTATTCTATCCATACCTTTACAATTGCTCCGTCTTCCGAATGGATATCAACCAGTTCGCCTTCCGCTGCATCAATGGCCTTCATCAGTTCGGCATAGCTTATATCAACATTTTTCCCATTGAGTTCAAAATGAGTTGATTCCCAAGGAGATATTTTTCCCAGCCATTTCACCAGAAACAGGGGTAATTTTACGTTTACCCTATCCTCTCCATCCTCAATGAGTACCCTGAAGTATTTGCCCGGCTTCTTATCCTGTTTGGCAGCCCCCTCCCTCATGGCAAGTATAAGCCTGCTTCCCTCTTCGGCGGTCAGCTTGCCATCTTCTATCATTTTCAAGACCTTTTTAATGTTTTCTTCCATATTGACCTCCATTATTTTTCCCTTTGTTGCTTTAAAAGTTCAATGGCCTCTTCTGTTGTTATTTTACCCTCCTCAAGCATACTGAGTATATAGCCACTATCCGTTTCTTCCTCCTCTATCTCGTAGCCAAGTGCGGATAATAATTCCTTTAATCTTTCCCTCACTGTGGGATGGGAGATGCCGAGCTTTTTTGCGACTTCCGACAAATTACCCCTTGACTTAAGGAAAAGCCTCAGGAAATTTTGCTGCTCCCAGCTCAAGGCGCAAAATTCACAGGATTGAAAGTTACCTCTTATTATTGTTCCGCATTTGCTGCAGCGGTATTCCGTAACTCTGAGCTCTCCACCGCAGGCAGGACATTTGTTTAAAGATCTTTTATGTGTCATAGAAAAATTATAAAGCATACTTTCAGTTTTGTCAAGTACTTTTTTAAAATAGTGAAAATATGACTTTCAATAATCGGTAAGTTTCTATTGATAATATTTTAAT
>JALTEL010000243.1 GCA_027073945.1 Caldifarciminota bacterium
CAAAAAATAGGAGGCCCTTGGTGCTGATATACTATGAGGCGTGTTTAACCCAGGCCGATGCAACAAAGCGAGAAAAATATTTAAAAACATACCTCGGAAAGCTGTTTTTACGTAATAGGCTCAAATCTTATTTAACAGGGTAAAGAAAATATTCAATATTGCCGCCATGCAAGAGGATCAGCCTATGAGGTTTTGGATCATTTTATAACCGGCGTGGATGAAAATTTAATCACGGAAGCTGCTTTGTCGGAATGCCGAATATTAGTAGAAAAAAGTGTTAAGCTTTTGAACGGATACATTAGATATCTTGAATCAAGAAAGAAAAACGAATGAAACAAATCAGCAAATCCACCAATCGTCCAGTCAACAAGTTAACGAATTGCCAAATAAACTAATGAGCGAATCAACGAGATAAAATGATAAACGGAAAATCAGTTTTAGCCATTATTCCTGCCAGGGGAGGTTCAAAAGGACTTCCAGGGAAAAATATAAAGGAATTATGTGGCAAGCCTCTTGTTGCATGGCCAATCTGCACTGCAAAAAATTCATCATACGTTGATAAAATAATCGTATCTACTGATGATCCGAAGATTGGAGAAATTGCGAGACAAGAGGGTGCTGAGGTTCCTTTTTTGAGGCCAAGTGAATTAGCAACGGATATTTCAACGACTATATCGGTTATAATACATGCGGTAAATTTTCTGTTGAAAAGAGGCGAATCATTTGATTATTGTCTTTTATTAGAGCCAACATCGCCGTTAACAGAAAAACATGATGTTAATGAGGCGTTAGAATTATTGGATTCTATGCGTTCGAAAGCTGATGCTATTGTAGGCGTTTCAGAGGTTATTTCAACACATCCTGTCTTTGATGTAAGAATAACGCGAGGAGGTTTAATATCACCCTATGTTGGTGAGGATTTTTCTGCTGCCGGTAGGCGCCAAGATTTAGAAAAACTATACTTTTTTGACGGGAGTTTGTATATATCTGATATGAAAACATTGCTCGAAAAACAAACTTTTTATCATAGCAGAACGTTGCCGTATATTACACCGAAATGGAAATCTTTTGAAGTAGATGACATAGTTGATTTTATATGTATAGAAGCCATTATGAAAAATTTAACTTTGTTAAAGGAAAAGAACTAATGAAAGGGCAGCAACTTTGGCAAAGAGCCAAAAAAATTATTCCTGGTGGTAACCAGTTACTTTCCAAAAGAGCAGAAAAATTCTTACCCGGACTTTGGCCTGCTTATTACTCCAAAGCCAAAGGATGTGAGGTTTGGGATCTTGACGGTAATCATTATTACGATTTTGCTCAGATGGGGGTCGGCTCTTGTGTGCTGGGCTATGCAGATGACGATGTAAATGGAGCTGTCATCAAGGCTGTTCAAGATGGCTCCATGTGTTCTTTAAATTGTCACGAAGAGGTTGAACTCGCAGAAAAATTGATCGAACTCCACCCATGGGCTGAAATGGTTCGTTTTGCAAGAACGGGCGGTGAAGCCTGTGCTATTGCCATTCGTATTGCACGTGCAGCTTCGGGTCGAAGCAAAGTTGCTTTTTGCGGTTATCATGGCTGGCATGACTGGTATCTATCTGCCAACCTTGGGGATGCTTCCAATCTTGATGGTCAACTATTGCCTGGGCTTGATCCTCTTGGAGTTCCAAGGGAGCTCAAGGATACTGCCTTGCCCTTCAACTATAATAACCTTGAGGAACTTAAGGCCCTTGTTGACAAGTACCCTGATCAAATTGGTGTTATCATCATGGAGCCCCGAAGGGAAAGGGAACCAAAACCAGGATTTCTTGAAGGGGTGCGTGATGTAGCCAACAAAATTGGAGCAGTTCTTATCTTTGATGAAGTAACTTCTGGTTTCAGAATCAATTTGGGTGGCATTCATCTGACTTATGGTGTTGAACCAGATATCGCTGTTTTTGGAAAGGCCTTGGGTAATGGATTTCCTATTGCTGCTATTATTGGTCGAAGAAGCGTTATGGATTACGCACAGGACAGCTTTATCAGCTCTACCTTTTGGACAGAGCGAATAGGGTTTGTAGCGGCGCTGGCAAATATTAGGAAGATGGAAGAAAATAATGTGCAAAAATCGCTTGTCCACTATGGAGAAAGGATCAATGAAGGATGGCGCAAACTCGCCCAGAAACATGGCCTGAAGATTCATATAACTGGCATTCCGCCTCTAACCCATGTTTCTTTTGAGAGTGAAGATCCCTTAGCAGTTCAAACACTTTATACCCAAGAAATGCTGATAAAGGGTTATCTTCTTGGGGCGGCAATATACACTACCTACGCTTATTCTGATAATATTATTGACCGATTCATTGCTGATTCCGATGGCGTATTCGGATTGATTAGGGAAGCCTTGGAATCTGGAAACGTTAAAAACTATCTTAAAGGTGACGTCATTCACGCGGGTTTTAAAAGGCTTACCTGAAAAATTATGGAAAGGTGTTTTAAATTCCTGAAACAATAATAATTGTTCCTTCCAAAAAAGATGAAAAAGAAATGAAAATCCAGGCTGATGCCCTATATAAAACAATAAAAGAGTTTTCCTGATGATGCATAGCAGAGAAAGGAAAGATTATGATTGATTATTTGGAAAAGTTTTCTCTCAATAATAAAATAGCCTATATAACCGGTTCTGCGGGACTGAT
>JALTEL010000244.1 GCA_027073945.1 Caldifarciminota bacterium
CTCTAGCATCCATCGTTTTATAGAATTTGCTTTCATATAAGGAAACTTTTCAGCAAGAGCAGATCGGGAATAATAAACCCAGCCATCTTTTTTATTCCTGGCTTTATAGGCTGACATCTGTTTTATCTCTTTCATGAGAAGAGCTTTTTCGATTGAGCCATATTTCTGAACGTCATTAACTAAAAAGGAGTGGGATATTTCTTTCATTTTTGGATCTCCTGTTTTTGATAATAGAGAGTATAAATCTTGGCTGTACCCTCCCCTGAGATAGTGATCCATCCTGCTTTGGCCAATTTTTTTAGATGCCTCCCAACGGAATTACAACAACATCCTAACTCTTTAGCAAGAGCAGAATTAGAAGGCTTGGGACCATCTGGTTTGCTTGCCAAGAGGCAGTACAAACAGCGGGTTTGTGGAGAGATTGAAGTATCCATGATTAATTCATTGGGAATGATCGTTAGGGCTTTAAGAGGACTTTTGGAGTTACTTTGCATTATTGAGCTCCCTTACAAAAAAAAAGCCCTTTTAGGTGTTCATCCCGGCTTGCGCCACACCTAAAAGAGCTTATGTGATTTCATATTTTCTCTGGGGGATGAGACCAGAGTATCCGAATAAAGCGGGTGCCAACCCCAAATGGCCGACTCGGCTGGAATTGGCACCCTTTTTTGAGTTATGTATCTGTTTCAATCCACGCCTCCAAAGAGGCGGGTTCAAGTTTTGAATATAAGGCTATCATACCTCAATAGGTTTGTCAAGACCTCTGGGCCAGATTGTTTCAACGTAATCCAGCTTTCTCTATTTCCTGGATATAATTTACAACAGCCTCTGAAAAGCCGTCGATATGAGTCCAGGCATAATACCCTACTCCATTTTCATTTGAGGCTATATTGACCATATAGCCTTTACCCACAACAGGATTAGGTACTGGATTACGAGATTGCTCGTCAGTAATTACGATAAGACGGTCTGGTCTCAATTCTTGCCCTTGATATTGTACTGGGCGAGAACCATAAAATCCGAAACCAGCCTTCTCCCTTGAATAATTGCGATCCTCATAAATACATCGTACAGCTTCTCCGAGAGGCGTGCCGCTGTGCAGTTGGCTATCTACAATTGCATCTCGTAAGGCAAATCCTCTCCTGGGCGGTATTTGCACAAGCTTCATGGAAAATGAAAAGATATTAATTTTTTCACATATTTCCCTTAACAACATTGCGACACCACATGCAGCATCCATCCTGGAAAGATCACTTTTTGAAGAGAGCTTATCTTCCATAGATCCAGATACATCTACAAGTAAAACTGTATGCCCATGTAATTTATTCTGAGAAGATAAGCACTTCAGCATAGCTTCTTCAAGATTCGGCTCTAGTTGTGGAGCATAACGTGCAGCTGATATGAATCTGAAAGGGAGAACTCTTTCAACTTTTATCTTTGATAAAGTGGCTTCTACGAGAGATTCATCGACTCCTGCCTGCTGGAAATTTCGCAAGTTGCGCAACAAAGCAAGTGCTCCCAAGCGATTCTCTTTAAGCAGGCGTTCCCAATGAGTCTTTTTATCTCCACCAGAAGACAGTGCTACTTCCCATGTATCGGGTGTTTTTAGCTCATTATTGATCAACCTTTTCCAAAGAGCATCTTGCTCTTGGTCCTTCGGCTTAGCATGGCAAAGGAATAAAACATCACGCAACTTTATTGATCCAGCTTTATCCCATTTGGCGAGTGAATACTCCCCAAACTTCGTAAAGGCAGAGGCGAGCCCCTTTTTTACCTGGGCAGATAAAGGGCATTTTCCTTCTTTCCAGTAAATAGCAAGGAACTCTGACAGCTCATCTGGCCGCTGGATGACCCTTGCTAAAGTGCCTTTTACGAACCCTTTATGAGAAGCATATTTTGCCATTTCCCTTGCAATTAAGAGAGGGACATGACGTAATTTCATTTGCTCTCTGGCTTCAATTGCTATTTCAGCAACTTTGTCTGGTTTGACTTGTGGGATGAGCGAAATAATTCTGGAGGCAATATCTTCACCCCCCTCATAGAATTCTTTTTCCCAAAGTAGACAGGACATCACTGATCGGCGCAGTTGCATCTCAGGATTAATTCGTTTGGCGACTGCCCCTTCGTGAGTGTGAATGGGAGTACGAGGAACGTTGATTCTAGCCATTATACCCTCCTAAAAGAATTCGGGGAACAAGCGATTACGGGGCTATAGAGCTTAACAGGCTGAAGTATCCGTAATCTTCGCCACCGAAAAATATGAAATGCTGAGGAATAAGCGAAAAGAGTGATTTTTCAATACTGGATGAAGTAACTCTTTTCTTCGCCATCAGCAAAATTAAAATGTCGAGGAACAAACGATAAGAGCGCATAGCGCTCTACCTGACTGAGCTACATCCCTATAAGGAATGGTGGGATTTGAACCCACGACCTCTCGATCCCATGTCGAAGTAACTCTTATCTTCACCATCGACAAACTCTCATTATTTTTTCCTAGGTGTGAGACCAGATAAATAGAAGGCTATCATATCTTGATTGATTTGTCAATCTCTTTCCTAAGAAAAGTTTATGCCAATCTATCTAGCAACAGACAAGGGCAACTGCCGAGGATTCCTTTACAGTTCAAAATACTCCTCAGATTGCATTTATTTTATTGATTACCAACCCTCTTCTCCAT
>JALTEL010000245.1 GCA_027073945.1 Caldifarciminota bacterium
AAATTGAAGCACAAGAAGAAGCCTATGTTGAAGCACAAGAAGAAGCCTATGTTGAATTAAATAAAACACAATGGGAAATATTGAAAGATTGTTCTATATCGCCTGTATCCTCAAAAGAATTATCTGGTAAATTAGGGCATTCTACATTATCAGGGAATGTAAAAAAGGCAATTTCTGATTTAAGGGGGAAAGGATTGATTGCCTATACCGTACCGAATAAACCTCGTAGTAAGAATCAGCGATATAAAATTACTAATAAAGGAAAAAGGATATTACAAAGGTTTATGAAGAATGAAACTTCATAAAGAATCTAATTGTACAATAATAGAATCTTTATATCACCTGGAGGTTTTATGAATAATAATACTGTTGGTATTATCAAAAGAGTATGGAACTACTGTAGTGTTTTAAGGGATGATGGTGTGAGCTATGGCGATTATGTAGAGCAGTTAACCTATCTTTTATTTTTGAAGATGGCAGATGAACAGACCAAACCGCCATTTAATAAACCTTCTATCATTCCAGCAGGATTGGGTTGGCAAAGTTTACTGGAAAAGAAAGGTGCTGAACTTGAAATACATTACCGAAAAATCCTTGAATCGCTTGGCAAAGGGAAAGGAATGCTGGGTATAATTTTCAGGAAATCTCAGAATAGAATTCAAGACCCTGCAAAACTTGAACGCCTTATTAGATTGATAAATGAAGAAACCTGGCTTGGCATGGATATTGATGTAAAAGGGGAGATATACGAGGGACTTTTACAGAAGAATGCAGAGGATACAAAGAGTGGTGCAGGCCAGTATTTTACCCCAAGGGAACTGATTAAAGCAATGGTTGAAGTGATGAATCCTGAGCCCGAAATGACAATATGTGACCCTGCCTGTGGAACTGGTGGTTTTTTCCTCGCGGCACATAAATACATATCCAAACATTATAAATTGGATAAAGACCAGAAAAAATTCCTAAAATATAATACATTTAAGGGGTGGGAAATTGTGGATAATACTGCCAGACTTTGTGTTATGAATCTTTATCTTCACGGCATTGGAGGAGATGAAAGCCCTATTATTGTAGCAGATAGCTTGACAACCGACCCTAATGAAAGATTTGATATGGTGCTTACTAATCCTCCTTTTGGTAAGAAAAGCAGTGTTACCATAGTAAATGGTAAAGGGAAAGCCAGCAAAGAGTCAATTGCCTACGAACGACAAGACTTCTGGGCAACTACATCAAACAAACAACTAAATTTTCTTCAGCATGTAAAAACTCTTCTAAAAATAAATGGGAAAGCCGCTATTGTTGTGCCTGATAATGTTCTATTTGAAGGTGGTGCTGGTGAGACAGTAAGAAAAAAATTGCTTCACGAATGTGATGTCCATACACTTCTAAGGCTACCAACTGGTATCTTCTATGCTCAAGGTGTAAAGGCAAATGTTCTATTTTTTGAGAAGAAATCTGCCAGTGAAAAACCATGGACCAAAAAATTATGGATATATGATTTAAGGACAAATATGCATTTTACTCTAAAACAAAATTCCCTAAAATATGAACATCTGCAGGACTTTATCAAATGCTATAATCCAAAAAATCGTCTCAACAGAAAAGAGACAGACCGATTTAAGGCTTTTACATATGATAAACTTATTCAACGTGATAAAGTAAATCTTGATATATTCTGGTTGAGGGATGAAAGCCTTGAAGATATTGATAATCTACCTGCCCCCGACATCCTCGCAAGCGAAATCGCCCAAAACCTCAAATCCGCATTGGAACAATTCAGAAGCGTTGAAGAAAAACTGAAGGAAGCATAATGACTTTAAAGGGGACGGGGTTTGGCATCATGACACTTTCAATGGCTTTAAGATAAGTGGGAAGTAGGGACGTTTATAAGTGGGATAAGTGGGCTCGGTGCTTGTTTTTTTCTTCTTCTATCTTTTTAACCATACCCAATACCCCATCAACTATACCCTATTTATACTAAGCACGAAGCACTACGCACAGGGCACTATGCCCCATCCACCCATTCACACATCTACTCATTCACTAATCTTTTCTTAACCTCAACCTGTTTTAGATTGTTCGCCAAAGGCTCTGAATGACAGAGAAAATGGGGCAAAATGACATCCACCCATCCTGTGAGATTGTTCACTCATTACATTCGCTCACGCCTTCGGCTTCTTCGGAACTTTGTCCCTCGCAATGACAATAGGAGATGTCCTACTATATGCGTGGACAGATGGGGACGGGGTTTGACAGTATAACATTTTTAATGGCTTTTAAACATAAGATTTAGCGAAAAACTTTCAATAGGAGAATTAATGAAAAATAATAAGGCAGACAATGGATTGACTGGCAAGTGGAATAAAGTTAAACCGAAATCTGGTATGTATCTTTTCCCTGGTGATGAAATTTTGCAAAAAGATATAAAGGAAGTGTTTTTTTTCTCAATTTTGCTTGACAAAATGGACAATTATGGGTATTATCTCAAGTGAAAATGAGAATTTCTAATTTTTTATCAAAATTAGCCAAACAGGGTGAAACATTCACTATTGGTGATGCATATAAAATCACCCATATAAGTAAACCTTATTTAAGGAAACTTCTCCATCGGATTGAAAAGAGAGGAGCGATAGAAAGGGTTGAACGGGGGAAATATATTATAATCCCATTATA
>JALTEL010000246.1 GCA_027073945.1 Caldifarciminota bacterium
CAGGAAGACAGACTGGCAGTGGGAACCGACCCCCTACTCGCTAAAGGTGTCCGAAAATGAGAATCCCATGTTAAATCAACTAATTACTGCAGCTCGACAATGACCACTTTTTGGGAATGCACCCTGTGGGACATTACGTAAAGGTGATGATGGATGAGATTTTTGGGTATGAAAATTTCAGGAATGAAATTGTTGTAAGACGAATTAAAAAGAATGTAAGCGAATACAAACTGGTTAAATCACTTAATACTGATCAAGACATAATTTTGTTCTACTCAAAATCAGTGGATACAAGAATATTACCGCCTACTAAAAAAAGTGGGAAAAAGCCAAGATGGCACTCTTTTGAAGCATCTGGTTATAGAACTGGAATGGACTATGAATTATTTGGTTTTAAACCAAAACCGGGAAATCATTGGAGATGGAGCAGAGAAAGAGCAATGAAAGCAATAGAAGAAGGTATATTAAGACCAAACCCAAAAACAGGCAAACCCGAATATTTGGTCTTAAAAGAAGAGGAAGTTATTGGTTCAATATGGGATGATATTCCTGCATATTCCTTTGATTATCAATTTAACACTGAAAAAAGTGAGGCATTGCTAAAAAGAATTATTGAAATGGCTTCCAACCCCGGCGACATTGTAGCGGATTTCTTCTGTGGCTCTGGCACAACTCTAGCAGTGGCAGAAAAACTTGGAAGAAGATGGATAGGCTGTGATTTATCCAAGTTTGCCATTCAGATTACAAGAAAAAGGCTTTTAGATATTCACAACTCAAAAGACCTTATAAATGAAGACAGCAAGAAAAAGAAACTCTATGGCAGGCCTGCAAGACCCTTTGAGATCTGGAATATCGGGAACTATGAAACAATTTACTGGAAGGATAGAGAAGATGAGTACCTTGCCTTCATGCTGAAACTCTATCAGACTCAGCCCTTGCATGGTTTTAGATATCTGCACGGAAGAAAGGGAGACAGAATCGTGCATGTGGGGCCGTTAAATGCGCCTGTGACCATGGAAGAGGTGGAAAAGGTGGTTTTGGAGTGTGGAGAAAACAACTTCAACAAGGCAGATATTCTCGGCTGGGAGTGGAGTTATGAGGTTAATGAACTTGCAAAAGAACTGGCAAAGAAAAACAGGGTTAATATAAGGCTTGTTCAAATTCCATCTGTAAATGAGATAAAGTCTGCCCTGGTCGGACCTGATTTACAACTTTTGAAAATACCTGACCAGGTGGTAGAAAAAGCCATTGCCCCTCATATCAAATTCCCGGAAGTGGCATATCTTGAAATAGAGCAGAAAGTGAAGGACAAGGAAGTTATTCTAAAAATAGCGGATTTCCAGCTTCCACCAACAGCAGAACTTACAGAGATTGCTGATAAAATCAAAGATTCCCGCGAGTTGATAGACTACTGGGCCATAGACTGGGATTACAAGGGCGACACCTTCCACAACCAGTGGCAGAGTTTCAGAAAGAAGAAAGAGCCCCGAGTTGAATATGAGGCAAGGCACATATATGAAGAGGCAAGAGAATATACTATAATGGTTAAGGTCATAGATGTGTTTGGGACAGATACGAATAAGGTTATAAAATTGAAGATTGGAGGCAAATGATGGGGAAAAAATATAAAAATCCACCGGTGGTAGAGGCATTATGTGAATTTCAGTTTATATCTGACAAGGAATGGGACCTGACATTGCCAGGATTAATATACGAAAAGGTAAAGGGTAACTTTCCAGAAAAAAAACAACAAATTGGAATAGGTGTTCAATTTCGGCCAACAGAAAAAGGATTTGAGCATAAAGTAGGACCTGCACCACCGCGAATACAGTTTCACAAAGAGGATAAGACTGCATTGATTCAAGTTGCCCCCGATCTCCTCGTTGTTAATCAGTTAAAACCCTATCCGACTTGGGATAAATTCAAAGCAATGATTTTAAAGAATTTCAAGACTTACAAAGAGATAACTCAGCTCAGGGGACTCAAGAAAATTGAGCTCAAATATATAAACATTTTAGAATTCGATAAGAAGATAGAATTAAAAGACTATTTTCAGTTTTATCCATTTGTTCCGCGCAACTTGCCACAACTCCAGGATTCATTTTTAGACCGTGTTGAATTTCCCGATGAAAATGGCAAAGAACGACTAATATTGACGCTCGCTTCGGTTGTTCCTAAGAAACCCGATATACTTTCAATACTACTTGATCTTGACTATGTAATGGCAACTCCCGAATACGTTTCACTTGATAATGTTTCGGAATGGTTAGAAAAAGCTCACGAGAAAATAGAGGTTGCATTTGAGGCAAGTATTACTAATAGAACCAGAGAGAGATTTAATAAGGAGTAAGGAGGCAATTATGATTCAGCAGGCAACCATTAATCCTTTAATCCAAATAGAAAATTCTTTTACACTTGGATTTATAAATCAGGAGCCTGATTTTTTTACAACTCCTGCTGAAGAAAGAAATGACCAAAACTCTGTTTATCTTCTGCCTCAAAACTTGATTAATCTCATAGAAGAGGAATACATCCTTAAAGAGCCCGAAGAAATAAAGAGGTTCTTAATACCTAAATTGAGCGATTTTTATAGCCATGTCAATTGAGTGAAAAATTCTGGCATCAGATTATCATGATTTAGAAAAAAGTGTAATTTTAGACTAGAAAATTAA
>JALTEL010000247.1 GCA_027073945.1 Caldifarciminota bacterium
AGGTTTTGTTAGTCTATTAATTTTAGTACGTCAACTATGTACAATCAAGCAAATACCCATTATTTTTTGGTTTTCACTTCATTGAAAATGTTTAAAATTCTCTCTGCATTTTTTGCCCATGTGAAATCGAGAATACGTTTATGCCCGTTTTTGATTAGTTTCTCACGGAGCTGTGAAGAGGATATTACCCTATACAAACCGTCTGCTATATCCACAGGATTTGTGGGATTTACATAATAAGCTGCATTACCGCATATTTCAGGGAAAGAGGTTGCCCTTGATATGACAATGGGCGCTCCGTAGTACATAGCTTCAAATGGTGTCAGTGGAAAGGCCTCCAATACGGATGTGGATACATAGGCAAGGGCGTTTTTGTACAGGTCTGGTAGTTTGTTGTGTTCCACACTGCCCAGGAAGACTATGGAATTTTTCAATTTTTTATCATCCCGTATGCCTTTTGTTATGGTTTCCATATAAGCCTTATCAATGACTTTACCTGCAATAACGAGTTTCCCGTTAAAATTGTATTTATATGCGAGAATCTTAAAGGCCTCAAAAAGCGCAGGATAGTTTTTGTGATAAGAAAAATTGGAGACCGCGAGAATGTATGGTTTGTAAATGTTTGTGTTTATATTTACTACATTTTCAACCCTGTTAAACCCACTGTACACAAGCCTGCTTTTTTCACCGAGCCTGCCCTTGGTTGCTTTCTCCATAAGGTTATTTGATATGAAAATTATTCTGTATGCTTTTAACATTGAAGCAATGGCCATTAATTTTTGAAAGAACCTTTTTATGGAAAGCGTTATGGGGATTTTTTGATTAATTTTAAAGAACAGATTCGGGTTTTGGAACACCAAAATTTCATGTGAAAAATCCATAATTATTGAATAATTCCCCGGGCAGTAAAGTATGTCAGTTCTATTGAGCAGATTAAACACTGGTAGAAATAGCTGTTCCAGCAGAATACGCAAGGGGTATGGAAAGTGTGGAATGGAAATTACTCTGAGATTTGCATAATGTTTGTTCTGCAGTATATCATATCTGTTTTTTTTGCTGACGAAAATCGTATAGTTATTGTTTATATCCTTCTCAAGCAAAGCAGAGAGCTGATATTTAATATACACAGCTCCCCCTCCAAAGCTTGCAGAAATAGCGTTAATAACAATCCGCATGAAAGGCTTATCGTGTATATTTTACTTCCTGAGCGTATTGTTTGGGTTTTATATCCCCGCGTAATACCTGAAGCCCTCCGAATGCGAGAGCTTCCATTTCATTCTCACCCTCAACAACTTCTACTTTTGATATCCATCCGACATACGACTTTATATCATTTATCAGCCTGGCGGATTTTGACATACCCCCTGTTATTATGATATAATCCACTTCTCCTTTTAATGCGGCAGCAGCAGCTCCTATTTCCTTTGAGATTTGATAAATCATTGCATTGTATATGAGCTTGGCATATAAATCACCCTTTTCCGTCATTGCAATAACATCTACAAGGTTTGATGTGCCCAGATAATCGAATAGTCCTGCCTGTCTTGTTATTTTATTGATTAGAGCCTTTTCAGTGTATTTCCCGCTGAAGCAGAGTCTCACAAGCCCTGTGACAGGGAGTGTGCCTGTCCTTTGAGGTGAAAATGGACCGCCGTCATTTGCGTTATTTACATCAAACATCTTTCCTTTTCTGTGAGGCGATATGGATATGCCTGTGCCGAGATGGGCCACAATGAGATTTAGCTCCTCGTATCTCTTCCCGTGCTTTTCGGATATTTTTTTAGCAACATATTTTGTGTTCAGGGCATGGGATAAACTTTTGCGCTCAAGTTCCTTGAGTCCGGAGATTCTTGATACCTCATCGAATTCGTCAACCGAAACAGGGTCAACGAAGAATGCGGGAACATGATTGTTTTTTGTGGATAGTGTATATGCAATGAGAACCCCGAGGTTTGAAGGATGATCTGCTTGTACTTTCCCTTTTAACACGTCTTCGACTATGCTGTTATCTACAAGGTAAACTCCGCCGCTCAGAGGGAAAAATGCGCCGCCTCTTGCAACAATAGCATTAAGTTCTCCTGTTGCGATTTTGTTGTTTTTGAGAAAGCTTGCGATTTGTGATTCCCTGAGGTCTTTTTGTTCTATTATGCTCTCAAACCTGGCTAGTTCCGAAGCCTTGTGCACGACTTCTTCTTTTAAAATCATGGATTCGTTCTCGAATAATGCTACTTTTGTCGATCCACCGCCCGGATTAATTGTGAGAATCCTGAATTTTTTCATACTTCCTCCTTATTATCCAATTCGGCGAGTTTTTTGTTGAGAATCACAAGTTTTTTAATTGCATTGCGTTTGTTGTAAAATTCTATAAGTTCTTTGAGCGCTTCTTTCGATAGGGGTAAGTTGTTTATTTTTTTATAGAACTCCAATTTTGATTCGTTGAAGAGAACAAAGAGCCTGTCCGTGTAATTATCTTCAAGAACCTTTTCAGCAAGGTTCAGATAATGCCGGGCTTCCTCAACATTTTTGTTATCAAGATTGTAAAAAGACGAAACAATATAATAATTAATAATTTCTAGTAGATGCGTTATACTGGATTTTAAACCTTTAAGTTTTTCATTTTTCTTTCCTGCGCGCTCTTTTTTACTGCTGTTTAATAGTGGTTCAATT
>JALTEL010000248.1 GCA_027073945.1 Caldifarciminota bacterium
CTTTAACTCTGTTGGTAAATTTTCTCCATTTTTACATTCCCTTAAAAATTGAATGTTCTCTTTAAAATTAGCATTTATCTCATCATTAGGTGAATTGTTGTGAGTTTCCACAGTTTGTTGTAAGAAAGCTCTGGGAATAAATTTATCGCAGTTTTTTTCTAAAACTTCTTTTTTCCTGTATCCATACATATCCAAAAAAGCGCCATTTGCATAAACAACTTTTCCTTGTTGGCAAACTAAATAACCATCATTAATATCTTCTACAAGTGTTTTGTATTTTTTTTCAGATTCTCTCACTTCTTCGTATAATCTCGAGTTTTCAATCGCAACTCCGATTTGATTCCCCATAAGAGTTGTCAGTTTTATTTCTTCCTCTGTAAAATGATGCTTTTTTTTGGATGCAATGTTCAAAACTCCTACAATCTTTCCTTTAACAGTAAGTGGAACAGAGAGCAAAGATTTTATTTTTTCATGTTCTATAGCTACGTTTAAAGCATTTGGATACTTTGAATAATCTTCGTATACCATCGGAGCTTTCTTTTTTGCCACGTTGCCTGATAATCCTTCACCAAATTTCAATTTGCTCACACGCTTAAAAAATTCTTCTGAAAACCCTTTTTGGGCTTTAAAAACCAATTCATTTTTCTTATGGTCAATAAGGTAAATTCCAATTTCCTTTTTCCCTAAGATTTTTGAGAGTTCTTTGATCGAAAAGTCTAATATCCAATTTAGGTCAAGGGATTGATTTAATAAAGAAGTTATTTTATTTAGTAACAAGAGTTCCGCATTTTTCTTCGATAATTCCAGTGTAATTTTATTTCTCTCTTTTAGTAAATTTTTTAAGCATTCAAGCTTCTCCTTAATGGGTTTTTCCCAATTAATGATAGAGATGCCTTTTTGTTTTAGCTCTTTTTCGTTCCCTATAATGAACTCACAGGCGTTATCACCTTTAGCGATACATTTTGTTTCAACTGCAATTATCTCTGAATTGCCAGAAATATGTTTCATGAAAGAGAGAAGAACCCCTGTGGAATAATAACATTCAGGCGAATCAGAAAAGCCTTTGTTATTCATAAGGTAAGTCCAGCCCTCAAAGGTGTTTTTGCAAAGGATTCGTGCATAACCCTTCGGAAAATTCAAATCTTTTATGGCAAATTTTCCAAAGCCAGCTTCTGAAAACGTTTCAATTGCGTCATAAAATCCCCTTTCGCTTTTATCTAAGTACCCTTTTTTTAATGCAAAGGTTGAAAAAGTTTCAGACGATCCTGCTTCGTAAAAAACTCTTTTTGCAGTGTTTTTACCGGCAAGATTTTTGATAGATAGATCTATGTTAAACCATCCACCAAGAATATCAAGAAGGCACATTCTGGTTCCGCCAACGTCAATCCATCCTTCTTCTTTTTTTGAAGTTAACATTGATTTATGTGTCTCCGACTTTTTTGATTTTGAGAAATTTATTTTGAATTGCTTCATATTCTTCATATGGTGTTTTATGTTTTGGCTATCGTATAATTTTTCCATTAAAGCTTATGGACGTTGACATGTGCTTATGTGTGAATTGCATTAATAGGAAAGCACCACCTGAAGGGGTTATATGTTTTGGTTCTTTCCATATTTTTTACCCCTTAATTAAATATAATTATAACCTTCCATTTCCTTTTTTACAAGATAAAGCAGTATACCCAAAATCCGCGATTGGTTTCATGTGGACCAGAGGTTTGACCTTTTCTGACCTTAAAAAGCCTTTTCTCAGGGTCCAAAGGCCTCAGTCAGCAGCTATGGGAACCCCTCTGAAATTCATTTATGCTATTCCTTTACGTCATCTCTTTCCCCTAAGGCTCCTTGGGGTGCACCCCTCCTTCGCTGACTTTTTCTCTTGACTTTTTCTCTTCTTTTGCTTCCCTTTCCCCCAAGGTGATCATGTCCACCCCCGCGCGTATTCCCAACTCCTTTGCCTTATCTTGGCAAACAGCCTCTCAAGCACACGGCTTACCTTCAGATAGATATAACGCCCATGATAAATGACTTTGCCACTTGTCCCATAAAGCTTCCACCGCAGGGTCTGAACCTGATGACGCCACCAACCCTCTTCCAGAACCTTTAATGTAAATAGCCTCCCAAGGTTGTAGGCTAATACTCCGATCCGAAAGAAGACCGCGTTGGCCTCAAACTGACCACACGGCATCCGCTCCATCCCATAGCCGATCTTTAATTCCTTGATCCTGTTCTCACTGCACTGGCCCCGCTGGTTGTACCATCTCACCACTTCTTCCGCGCGCTCTTCCCGGTTCGTTACAATGACGGTAGTTCTTTCTGAAGGTTCATCTCTGTCAAAGAGGTTCCCCTGATGGGGCCGTTTGATCACAATCAGCCGAAAGGCCTTGTCTGTCTTTTCCATGCTGTGGATACTCTCTCCTATCCGTCCCCCCTGGTACGGCCGCCAGTCTCCTCTTTTAATCGTCTTGATGACCTTTCTCACGGCCTGGTCCAGATCTCCCCCAATGGCATAGCGTATCCCATGCGTCTCACAATGGTTGATGACCTTTGCCTGGTAGGAGGCGCTGTCTGCTCGAAACGCCCCGATCCTCTTTCCCTTCGGCAGTTGCTTCTCACAGGCCTTCAGAAACTCCAGGTTCTTCGACCCGGGTGAGGCGTTCCCCTCCCG